>NZ_JBHWLY010000005.1:0-152199 GCF_042730435.1 Nocardioides sp. NPDC059952
CCGCTCCGCGTGGCGCCCCGGGGGGGGGGCCGGGGGGGGGCGCTCTCTCCTCCCCCCCCCCCCGACTTTTTAAAACAATACAAACCCCACTTATATCTTTTTGTGCGGGGGGGGGGCGTCAACCACCTGTGGTCCCCCCCCCCCCGCGCCACATTTCCCTCAGCCAGTCTCAGGGGATACTGAACCGCCGCTCGACGGCGATCGAGCGGTCTCGTCCCGGGCCGCCGTATCCGCTGTCCAGGCCGGAGCCCCCGTTGAGCACATCTGCTCCGTCGTCACCGTAAAGCTTGTCGGCACCAGTCTCACCGTAAACTCTGTCGTCCCCAGCCCCACCGCGAAGCGTGTCATTCCCACCATCGCCGTGGAGTTGGTCAGCCCCGGCACCACCCGAGACGGCGTCGTATCCGACCCCTCCTCTGATCACGTCGTTGCCGCCGTTTCCGTGAACGCGATCGTTGCCAGCGCCCCCCGTGATCACTTCTGAAACGGGACCGCCTACGAGGACATCGGACCCGGAACCACCGATAAGACGTTCGAAAGCACTGATCAGATCAGCACCAGCACCTCCGGTGTTCTGGGTGCTGGTCAGGCCCATGGACACCGAGAGCGGCCTAGAGATACCCGCGTAGGAGAGGGTGTCGACGCCGCTGCCTCCATACACCCTGTCGTTCCCAGCGCCCGGCAGGATCACATCGTTGCCCGAGCCTCCGCGCAGGAGATTCGAACCCGAGTCACCGCTCAACGTGTCCGAGTAGTTGCTGCCGGTCAGATTCTCGATCCCAGTCATGACATCACTTCCTGACCCGCCTGTGGATCGGGTCGGCGAGACCTTGACGCTCGCAGGCGAGAGCGCGTACGACGCAGTATCGGTCCCGCTTCCTCCTTGCAATCGGTCATTGCCGCCCGAACCGGTGAGCGTGTCATTTCCTGCTCCTCCGTCGAGAACGTTGGTTCCGGACGTACCCGTCAGACTGTCGGTGTGGGCACTTCCGGAGGCATTTTCAACCGTGGCGATGGTGTCCCATCCTGCTCCTACGGTGTCCTGCCGAGCGGTTGTGGATAGGTTGACCCGGACACCCGCCGATGCCGTCCCGTAGCTCACCAGGTCTGTTCCACCACCGCCTGCGATCCGATCCGCTCCCGCGCCACCGTCGATCCGATCGTTGCCCTCTCCACCGGAGATCACGTCGTCGCCGCCACCCGCTGTGATGACGTTGGCGTCGTACGACCCGGTGATGGCGTCCGCGAACCGGGAGCCGATGACGTTGTCGATTCCTGAAGCAACGCCCTGACCCAGCGTGCCGGTCGTCAGGTTCACTGCGACACCTGCAGAGGCCTCGCTGTACGAAACGGTGTCGATCGCGTCGTCGTAGCTGTACGAGCCGTCGTCATGGCCGTAGACAACGTCTACGCCACCGGCGGTATGGATCACGTCAGGGCCGTGGCGGCCCATGATCTCGTTGTCACCGGAGTCGCCGAACAGTGTGTCCGCGTAACGAGAACCCACAAGGCGCTCTACCCCTCTGAGGATGTCGGTGCCAGACGCTTGCGTCCCAGGGACGCTGACTCCACCAAGCCCAACCCTGACCCCTGCAGCGGCATCGTCGTACGACACCGCATCATGGCCCGCCCCGCCGTCAACGACATCGTTGCCCGAGCCCGGATAGAGGGTGTCGTCACTCGCTCCGGCGACCAGTGTGTCGTTGCCACCCTTGCCGTGGATCTCGTCACCGTGCCCGCCGAGCGAGTTGTCGTCGTAGCCGAGTCCATCGATGACGTTCGGCCCGTCACTTCCAGTGAGCGAATCCATGCCGGGCGATCCGATGAGGTTCTCAAAGCCCAGGATCGTCTGGGTCTCCTGTGGCGCGCCGTCGACCCCCCTCACGCCCTGAGGACCGGTGATGGCCAGAGAGACATCCATGCCCGACTCGTAGCCACGGGGAAACTCTCTGTCGGCGTAGGACAGTGTGTCCGTTCCTCCACCACCGTCGGCAACCACGTGGCCGTCAGGCAGGATCACATCATCGCCAGCCCCACCGGCAAGGCTTTGCCCGTAATCGCCGGTGAGCACATCATCGTGTTCTGAGCCTCTGATCCACTCGACCGCGCCGGTGGTGACAGGCCTTTCTGTGAGGTCGACTCCAGTGGACCAGGCGGCGAACGAGACCACGTCGTCGCCCGGGCCCCCGTAGAACTCGTCCTCCAGCCCAGCCACCGGAAAGATGTCGCTCCCGCCACCGCCGGACAGGCGGTTCGTGCGACCCGGAGGCGCGCTTAGGACGTCGTCATGCGAGGAGCCGTCCACGTTCTCGAAGTTGATGATCGTGTCGTTCCCGGATCCCCCCGAGGCCAACCCAGCACCCAGGTCAACGCGGACGCCTGCGTCAGAACTCGCGAAGGTCACCCTGTCAGGTTCTTTGCCCTCCTGATCCGGCCCACCGTCGACCACATCGTTGCCATCACCCGGGTTGACGAGGTCACCGCCGCCGAGAGATTGAACGTGGTCATCGCCGGCGTCGGCCCAGATCGTGTCGTAGCCATCCGTGGCCCGGATCACGTCAGCTCCACCGGTCCCTGCGAAGGCGATTCCGCGCTGGCGCCACTGGCTCGACCCGTCCGCGGACAGATAGAGGTCCACGTAGTCGGTGCCGATCTCCTTCACCGTTGGCGACGCCGCGGCGAAATCGGCCTCGATCGGTGTCGAGAGGTCGCTGTAGATGACCGTCATCGATGACACGTTCGCGGACAGATTCACGAGGTCAGAGCCAGAACCCGGACGGAGGTACGCCGACCCACCTTCAAGGTAGAGCTGGTCGTCTCCCGCTCCGCCGTCAGCAATGAAGTCGGAATGGATCTGATCGTCGCCACCGCCTCCGATCGCCGTGGTGGCACCGGTGATGAGATCGTTTCCCTCGCCGCCGCATACGGTGTCGTTACCCAGCCCGGTGTCGATCACGTCATCGCCGGGCGTCCCCCAGATCACGTCGCTCGCTTCACGGTCAGGGTCTGGGTGCTCAGCCGCGGTGAGGTCGATGGTCACGGGTTCGCCATTGCAGGACAACGGTTCCTCGGCCACCGCTCGCGACGATGCCGTCCCGACCGCGATGCCAGCCATGAGGATGCTGCCGGCGACGTACGCCATCGGATGAATACGCATATTGGAACCTCAGAATCCGATACGGGAAGTCGCTCGTTGGGTCGAGCGCTCGTCAAAACTGTTCTCTGCCGGACGGCAGGCTGGTCGCGATCTCCGATTGCTGGAGCAAGCCGGCGACGACGGCGACTGGTCAGCTCCCGGGGGTCAGCCGCATGATCTGAGTGGTGTTCGACCACACCGACTCCGACCGCTCCTGTGGCGTGATCGCCTCCAACCGCGCCAGGGAGCCGCTGTCTGGTGCGGCAAACGAGAATTCCATGGTCGTCGCGCCGCTAGGTACGACAATGCTCGCTTCCTCCGGAACCAAGACACTCTCGAAGAAGGTCACGATGCGATCGTGATCGGAAGGCCCGGCGAAACGAAGCTGACCGGTCGCGAATTGTCCTGCGGCCACTTCGGCCGGAAGTTCGATGCCGATCAGAGCCGGCTCGAGCGTGACCGGGAGCCGTCGCGTGACCACGCCGTCCGTGACGACGACCGCAACCTCGGCGGTCGTGCCGACCGATCCGACGCATGGCGCGAAGTCCGCCGCCGTGTGTCCTGCTGGGATGTCGACCGTCTCTACGCCGCATCCAGGGAACGACGGCTCGGTGGTGACGCTCAACTGCTTACCTGCAGGACCTGCCTGATGGTCGAGCTTGATCCTGAACCCGCTTGCCTTCCAGGCTTCGGTCGGCGGGGAGACCGCGGTGACTGGCGGCGTGGCGATGCTGAAATCGTCGCCGCTGCGGAAGTCTCGTTTCACCGGGACCTGGACCGTGACACTGGACGTTCCAAGGGTGAAAGTCACCCTCGCGACCGTGTCCTCATCGGGACTCTCGAAGCGCCATGGCCCTTGCGACTGATACAACCAGAAGCCTTTGGCCAAAGGAAAGGTCGCCGGGATGTCAGAAGCCACGGTCGAAGCGATCTTGATCGCTGATCCGTCCAGCGCTTGCCCAGTCAGGGAAAAGCTGAATCGGTAGGTGTTGGCCGCCCACCCATCAGCGGAGAAAGTCACCCCGGCGATACCAGGGTCCAGGACGAGCGACCGGCTCGCCGAACCGACCGCAGACGACACCTTGACGGTGGGCGACGCGGCCGTTGAACTGGCTTCCTTGGCCGAGATCTTCACCGCGAAGCCGACCGATCGTGACTTCGCAGGCACCGTAACGGTAGCCGGTACTGAGAGGCGGCCGTCGTTCGTGCTCAGCTTGAGTACGACCGGCGAGACGGCCACGCATCCCAGCACGATCGAGCCGTTGATCGTACTGGCAGCGTTGGCACGGGTCGGCAAGTTGATGGTGGGAACGCACCGCGCCCTGGTGAATGTCCTCGACTTCTGCTGTCCACCGTGACGGGCCGTGACGGTGCTGGTGCCGGTGGTGCTCGGGATGCTCGTCGTGACCCTGAATGTGGCGCTCTGCTTATCGCGGCCGACGATCACGCTGCTGGGCATCCCGACACCCGAGGACGCGCGTAGCCAGACGGTCTTGGCGCTGGCCGGCAGACAGGTGAGCGTGACCTTGCCGACGGCAGAGGTGCCACCCATGACACTGGCAGGCGACACACCTACGGACTGTGGATAACAGGCTGCCGGCTTCCGCACCAAGGTGGCGCTCAGCGTCCGCTGCCGGAAGGTGGCCCTTATCTTCGAGCTCGTCCTGATGGAGGTGAGGCGGGTCGAGACGGCGAAGGTCTTGGCGCGCGTGCCCCTCGCGACATACACCGCTGTCGGCGCGGACAGACCAGCACCGGCGCTGATCGCGACCTTCGTCCTCGTACGCACCGAACACGACAATTTCACGGTCGCCCTCGTACTTTTGCCGCCCACGACAGTCGACGCGCTCAGGGTGAGAGACGACAGGCGCGGAGAGCATGCCGCCAACGCCGACTCAGCGGCCACGACCGAGAGAGGGACGATCACCGTTACGGCCGCAACAACTGCAGCGACGACAAGGGGCAGAGGCTTCACGGCGACCTACTTCGAGTTCAGGCTCACAACCGACACGGGGAGCGGCGGGAGCCTACTCGATCAGGTGCCCTGCGGGGTATGTATCCGGCGGTACGTCACTGACTCGTTGAAATGCCATCAGGATCGCGCCCATCGATTCGCCAGACGCCGGGCACCGGACCGCCAGCGCGTAGCCGAAGTTGCCATGGCAAGACACCACATCGACACGGGCTAAACAGAACTTGCCCGGAAATCCAGGCCATCGCCTCGACCGTCAACCAGTGGTTGACGTTCGCACTTCGTCAACCTAGAGTTGACGCATGGCCACTTCTGAATCCGCCGCCGCGCACCGACAACGACAGATGGCCGAGTCGTTCGGGGCTGACGCCGACCGTTACGACCGAGCACGGATGGCCTATCCCGACGAGCTGATCGCCCGGATCCTGAAACTCTCCCCGGGTCCCGAGGTACTGGATGTCGGGTGTGGGACGGGGATCGAGGCCAGGCAGCTTCAGGCGATCGGCGCAAGCGTGCTCGGCGTCGAGCCGGACGGTCGGATGGCGGCGTACGCCCGCTCGCGCGGGCTCGTCGTGGAGGAGTCGAGGTTCGAGGACTGGGATGCCGCAGGGCGTACGTTCGACGCCGTCATCTCAGCGCAGGCGTGGCACTGGGTGGACCCGGTTGCCGGCGCCGCGAAAGTGAGAGACGCGCTGCGCCCCGGCGGGTTGTTCGCGGCCTTCTGGAACGTCTATGAGCCGCCCGCGTCGGTCGGCGATGCACTTCTCGAGTGCCTGAGGGACGTCGCGCCCGACCTCCCGCTCGGCTTGGGCGCCATGAAGCAGGCCGACAAGACGTACGAAGAGGGTGCCCGGCAGGTCGGCGAGCGCTTCGTCGACCTCGGCGGGTTCGCAGAGCCGGAGCCGTGGCGGTTCTCGTGGTCGCGTGACTTCACCCGCGAGGAGTGGCTCGACTTCGTGCCGACACAAGGCTTCCTCACCCGGCTCTCGCGCGAACAGTGTGCGCCGGTGTTGGAGGTGGTCGGTGCGGCCATCGACGACCTCGGCGGGAAGTTCACCCTGAACACCGTCACGGTGGGCATCGCGATCCCACTCCGGCGAGTGCCATGACTGTCATTTCAGATCGACCTAGGAGAAACGCATGACCAGCACCCCAGACCCTGCCCTCAAGGCCGTACGCCTCGACACCCTGATCGACTCGATCAAGAAGGCTCGGGACGAGCCCCTTGACCAGCTGGCCGACGCGATGGTGGTCGGCGAGCACCTGGGCGAGGTGGCCGACCATCTGATCGGGCACTTCGTCGACCAGGCTCGCCGCTCCGGCGCCTCCTGGACCGAGATCGGGACCCGGATGGGGGTGACGAAGCAGGCCGCCCAGAAGAAGTACGTCCCCAAGGCCGGCGACCAGTCGCTCGACCCGAACGCCGGGTTCGCGAAGTTCACCCCGCGTGCCCGGACGGTGGTCGTCGCCGCCCAGGGGGAGGCACGGAAGGCCGCGAACGCGGAGACCGGCGTACCTCACCTCGTGCTTGGCCTCCTCGCCGAGCCGGAGGGCGTCGCGGGCCACGCGATCAGGGCCCAGGACGTGACCCTCGACGCCGTGCGCGCGGCGGCGACCGCGGCTACCCCGGAGCCCTACGGCGAGGTCGGCGAGATGATCCCGTTCACCGCCGACGCCAAGAAGGTGCTCGAGCTGACCTTCCGCGAGGCCCTGCGGCTCGAGCATTCCTACGTCGGCACCGAGCACATCCTGCTCGCCCTCCTCGAGCACGAGGACGGCGCCGGGATCCTCCATGAGGCCGGGATCGAGAAGGAGAGCACCGAGCAGAGCATCACCTCGATCCTCGACTCGCTCAAGGTCGACTTCGACCCGGGTACCTGATCTGAGGGACCGCCGGCACGAGCGAGCTGCGTGTGCCGGCGGTTTCGGTACTTTCCGAGGATCTGGAGGTACCCCATGCCACGCTTTTTCGGCCGACTCGTCCTCGGCCTCGTCCTGGCCGTCGCCGTCCTCAACGTGCCTGCCGCGGTGACGCCGTCGCCGGCGGAGGCAGCCTGTCGGCCGGCGCTCAAGTCGCTGACCCTCGCCAGGAGCAGTGTGGCCGGAGGCGCCTCGACCACCGCCACGATCCGGTTGACCTGCCGGACACCCAGGCGCGCCAAGGTCGCCCTGTGGGCGAGCACCGGCATCCGGGTCCCGGCGTACGTCTATGTCGCCGGCGGCCGGAGCACGCGCGAGGTCACCGTCCGGACCTCACCCACGACGGTCCGGACCAGCGGCAGGGTCAAGGCGACCTACAAGGGAGTCGTACGCCGCGTGACACTCATCCGCACGGTCACCCCGTGCTACCCCACGCCGGTGCCGACCACCGTGGCCCTGCCCGCCTACGTCCATGCCGGGCAGCGCGCCACCGGGACGGTCACACTCGACTGCGTCGCCAAGACGTCCCTGGCGGTGAGCCTCACCTCGAGCTCGTCCTGGGTCACGGTCCCGGGCACGCTCACGATCCAGGCCGGGTGGCGTACGGCGTCCTTCACGGCGGTCACGAAGGCGCCCGCCACCGGGACCCTGCCCGCGTTCAACGTCACGATCAAGGCGACCCGGAACCGGACGAGCGCCACCCGGGTGATGCAGGTCCGGCCGGAGATCCGAACGTTTAGGGAGGGGGATCGGTTCACGGTGAACGAGCCGATCCTGACGCCCGAGGGGACCGAGGGCTGGGTGCACGGGACCCTCCGGATCACCCTGGACCATCCGGCCCCGCCGGGCGGGCTCGACGTGAAGGGATCCTTCCTCCCCGAAGGCGAGACCGTGACCGAGGTGCCGATCGGGTTCGACTCCTATCCGCCGGACTCCCGCGTGACCGATCACCTCGTGATCACGGACTCCGCCGGCAACGTCCTGGTCCACGAGGAGTTCACCTACATCGTCCATCGGGCCCCCTGAGGGGGTCCCTGACGTGCCCGGGCAACACCCCTGTGGCCGAAGCACGCCAGGGACGTTTCAGGCCCCCACTGGCGCGAGGACGATGTCGAACCGCACCGACGACCAGGTGCCGTCGACGGCCCGGCCGTCCGGCGTCGGCGTCCCGGCGGGCTGCTGCTCGAACCGCTTGATCAGCGACTCCTTGACCCCGAAGACGGTGTCCTTCCAGCCGATCGGGTCGCCCTCCGGGAAGATGTGGGTGACCAGGGTGCGGCAGCCCTCGTGGGTGACCATGAAGTGCAGGTGCGAGGCGCGCAGCGGCGAGCGTCCGACCGCGGCCAGCATCTTGCCGACGGGACCGTCGTCGGGGATCGGGTACGGCGTGGGCGTCAGCCCCCAGAACCGGTAGCCGCCCTCGGCGTCGGTGAACAGGTGCGCCCGGGCCGCCCGCGCGCCGGCATCCCGCTGCACGTCGTAGAGCCCGTCCTCGTCCGCCTCCCAGACCTCGATCTTGGCTCCGACCAGCGGCTTTCCATCGGTGCCGGTGACCGTTCCGGTGACCCAGCACGGCTCACCCGGGGCCCCGAAGGCCATGTCCCCACCCAGCTCGATCCCCGGTGAGTCCTCCACGAAGAACGGCCCGAAGACCGTGGCCTCGGTCGCGTCGGCGTACGCCTGGTTGTTGATGTTGATCGTCTGCATCGAGGCGCCGAGGGTGTCGGAGAGGAGGATGAACTCCTGGCGTACGTCGTCGGTGATGTGGCCGGCCTTCGTCAGGAAATCGATGGCCGCACCCCACTCCTCCTCGGTGAGGCGTACGTCGCGGATGAAGGCGTGCAGGTGACGCGTCAGCGAGACCATGACCTCTTTCAGGCGCGGGTCCTCGCAGGCGTCGAAGGACGCGACCACGGTGTCGACCAGGGTCTGCTCGACCGCCTGCTGCTCCGGCGAGATCTCGGTGCTCATCAGCTCTCCTCTCCCATCCACGCCGCGGTCAGCAGCGCGGTCAGGTTCTCCTCGGTGACCGGGGTCGGGTTGTTGTCGGGGATGGCGGCCATGATCGGGGCGACCGCCTTGGCGATGCCGTCCTCGGGCATGCCGAAGTCCTTGAGCGCCCTCGGCGCAGACAGTCTCGTACGCAGCTCCGCCAGCCCCGCCACGGCGCTCGGCGCCCCGAAGGCCGCCGCGATCCGTGCCTCCGCCTCGGGGGCGGACGGTGCGTTGAAGGCGAGCACATGCGGCAGCACGACCGCGTGGGTCTGGGCGTGCGGCAGGTTGAACATGCCGCCGAGCACGTGGCAGATCTTGTGGTGCATCCCCGAGCCGGCGGACGTGAAGGAGACCGCCGCCAGGTAGGCGCCGTAGAGGGTCTGCTCGATCCCTTCGACGCTCGCACCGTCCGACGCGACCAGCGGCAGTCCGGTGGCGAGCCCCCGGATCCCCTCGGCCGCGAACACCTGGTCGATCGGGTCCACTCGCGGACCCCACATCGCGTCGACGCAGTGCGCGAGCGCGTTCAGGCCGCTGGCGACGGTCATCTCGCCGGGCAGCGTGGTCAGCAGCGAGGCGTCGTAGACGACCGACCTCGGCAGCACGCGGGCGTCGATGCCGGTCGTCTTGGTCTCGCCCGAGGTCAGGCCCCAGACGTTGGTCGCCTCGGACCCGGCGTACGTCGTCGGGACCGCCACGATCGGCAGGCCCGTGGTGAGCGCGATGGCCTTGGCCAGGCCCGTGGTCGAGCCGCCGCCGACGCACACCAGCGCGTCGACCGCGGACTCGGCCGCCCGGTCCCGGGCGCGCTCGGCGACCTCGACCGGGACGTGCATCACGACCTCGTCGTGGCGCACCGCGACCGGGACGAGATCGGTCACCCGGGCGGCGAGCTCGGCCTCGCGCGCGGAGGCGATGACCATCACCCGCTCTGCACCGAGTGTCTCGATCTCGGCGGCCACCGCCGCGGGTGCCTCGCCGGTGGCGAAGCGGACCCGCTGCGGCAGCGATTCATGCATGAACTCCATGAGATTCCCCCCGCTCAGCCGGAACGATCAGGCTTTGCCCAGCAGCGTCGCGACCGCCTCGCCCAGCACGGCGCCGGGGTCGTCGGGAAGCGACATGGAGCGCCAGGCGACGTGCTTGTCGGGACGGACCAGGATCGCGCCCGACTCCTCGACCTCGCGGAGCTTGGCCCAGTCGAAGTAGAGATCGGTCACCTCCCGGCCGGGACCGATCACGACGGTCTGGAGCGGGATCCCGAACTTCGTCCGGGCCGCCTCCGCAGCATCTGACCACGCCTCGCCGGCGACGCCGGTGATCAGCGTCCACTGCGAGTAGGGGGCGAGGTCGAGCATCGCGTGCTTCTCGACGTTGTCGCCGACCCAGGCGTGCGGCAGGTGAGCGCCCGGCGAGGTGGACATCCGGTGGTAGAGGTCCTCGTCGTCGGTCGGCGCGGGCCGGGTGCCGTCGGAGACGATCGCGTCGGACTCGTAGAACTGGCCGAGCTCGACGCCGTGAGCGTTGAACTCGTAGTTCTTGCGCTCCATCGCGGTGACCAGCGCGGCCCGCTTGGCCGCGCCCTCGGGGGTGTTCGCCTTGCGCTCCTCGATGGCCTTGGCCATCTCCTCGCCCTCGAGACCGACGACACCGAGCGCCTCGAAGAGCTCACCGAACTCGCGCGCGGACTGGTTGGCGCGGGTGACGATGCGCTTGGCGACGGGGGCACGCTCGGCGGAGTAGGACTCCAGGAGCGACGGCTCGGCGTAGCCCTGGACCACGGCAGCGAGCTTCCAGGCCAGGTTGTAGGAGTCCTGGATGGACGTGTTCGAGCCGAGGCCGTTCGACGGCGGGTGCCGGTGGATGGCGTCGCCGGCGCAGAAGACGCGCCCCTTCTGGGCGTGGGTGGCGTACATCTCGTTCACACCCCACAGCGAGTAGCCGGTCACGTCCGGCTCCAGGTCGGGCATCCCGAGCAGGTCGCGGATGACCTTGACCGCGTACTCCTCGGTCAGCTCGGGCGGCGGCTGGTTGATGTCGTAGCCCCACACGATCAGCCACTCGTCCCAGGGGCGGACCATGCGGACCAGACCGGTGCCGATGCCGCCGACGTTCGAGCCCGGCTGGATGACCCAGTAGAGGACGGAGGGGCGGTGGTCGACGAGCTCGGAGAGGTCGGCCTTGAAGGTGATGTTCATCGACCCGGCGATGTCCATCGCGCCCTCGAGCGGCAGGTCGATGTCGGCGCCGACCTGGGTGCGGGCGCCGTCGGCGCCGATGAGGAACTTCGACCGGATCTTGTACTCGTGGCCGGTCAGCCGGTCGCGGGCGATCGTGGTGACACCCTCGTCGTCCTGGGTGTGGCTGAGGTATTCGGTGGAGAACCGCGTCTGGGTGCCGCGCTCGGTCGCGTTGCGGACCAGGATCGGCTCGAGGTACGTCTGCGGGATGTCGACGGTCAGGCACGGGCTCGCCAGCTGGTAGTCGGCCTCCCGGTCCGGGCGGGTGCCCCAGGTGCGGATCCGGCCGATCTCCTCGCCGGCGATGCTCGTGCAGAAGACGGTGTCCCCGACGAGCTCGTGCGGCGTCGCGTCGGCCAGCACCTGCTCCTCGATGCCCAGGTCGCGGAAGATCTCCATCGCGCGCTGGTTGGTGATGTGCGCCCGCGGGGTGTTCGCGGTCCAGCGGTACTTCGTGATCATGATGTTGTCGACACCGAGCTCGCTCAGGAAGAGCGCAGCGGACGCACCGGCCGGGCCGGATCCCACGACGAGGACGTCGGTGGTCACGACATCCTCGGTCTCGGGGACCTCGGTCTCCTGCTGGCCGTCGTCGAAGACTGGCATGTTCTCACCTTTCTGAGACCGCGGCGGGGTGTGGGATCGCAGTCTCAAGGCGAGTCTTACCGGCCCGATCGGGCCGCTTCAAAGGTGGGGTCGCGGGTTGGCGGAAATGCGTACGGATCACCGCTGGTCGAGCCGCCGAAGCCGCTAGGCGGAGGCGTGTCGAGACCAACACGGTCGTTTACCGCTCCGGCTGGCCGGCGATCACCTTCAGCTCACTTTGCCAAGCCTTCGATCAGAGCGACCGCGAGCCAGTGCCCGCCAGTCCTCGCCATATGAAAAGCCGATCCTGCACCATGCCCCTCGGTCGACCGGTGTGGGTCGGCTCCGCGAGCCAGCAGGTACGCCGTGACATCAACGTGCAATGGTTCACCAGACTGCGTGTGCCCATCAAGCTCGACATCGATCGCGCGCTGCAACAAGGTCATGCCGCCATCCGACTCTTCAACATCCACACCGGCATCGAGCAGGGTCCTCAACCATGGGAGATCCTCGTTCTCAACTGCGGAATGCGCCGGGGTCATCGTTGTTTTCTCCAGATCAGCGATCGAGGTGTCCGGTAGGCACACAGCAATCCTCGTGGGGCCAAGTTGTCGGTGCTCTCGCCAAGAATGACTGACATGGCCTTCATGTACATCCTTCGTTGCCGCGACCACATGCTGTACGTCGGCAGCACCGTAGACCTCGAAAAGAGATTGGCCGCGCACAACGCTGGGCAAGGTGCCGAGTTCACTGCTCGGCGTCTGCCAGTGACCTTGGCGTACGCAGAGGAACATCAGCGGATCGAGGATGCCTATCGACGCGAGAAACAGGTCCAGGGGTGGAGTCGGGCAAAGCGGGAGGCACTGATAGCCGGAGACTTCGAGCGGCTGCACGATCTGGCTCGGCGTCGAGGGAAGTCGTAGCGGTAGTCCGACTGTGTTGGTCTCGACACGCCTCCGCCTAGCGGCTCCGGCGGCTCGACCGGCGGCATGCCCGATGATCGGGCCAGCGAGCCGAAGGCCCGACCGACACCACCTCTAGCGCGGGAGCCACTCCTGGACTGCGGCGATGGTCGAGTCCGGCTTCCGGGCCCACTTGAAGTGGTCGATGCCGGGCTCGTCCAGGTGGACGCGGGCGACCTCGAGGCCCGGCATGCGACGCTGGATCTCGTCGACCGTCGCGCTCGGGGCCAGCCAGTCGCCCTCGATGGAGACGATCAACGCGGGCTTCGCGAGGGCGCGCATGGCCGGGGTGACGTCGCGGGCCGGGCTGCCGAGCCGGAGCCGGCCGGTGCGGGCGTACCGCGCCCATTCCCTCATCAGGGTGCGGGCCTCGCGGCCGGCGAACTTGAGCTGCTTGCCGGGGAAGTGGCCGACGACGCGACCGACCAGGCCCATCGCCTGGCTGGCGACCAGGAAGCCCGGGCCGTAGTTGCGCCAGTAGGGCGTCTGCGAGGCGACGTAGATCAGGCCGGCGACCCGGTCGGGGTGCAGGGCCGCGTAGGCGCTGGCGGCCTGGCCGCCGAGGCTGTGCCCGAGGACGTACGCCGCGCCGGCCGAGGCCGGGATCAGCTCGCCGAGGCGGTCGACGGCCGCGGCGATGTCGTCGACGAGGTCGGCGTAGCCGAAGTCGTAGGACCAGCCCGCGACGCGCCCGCCGAGCTCCTCGTGGCCACGCTGCTCCATCCGGCCGACGTTGATCCCCGCCTCCGCGAAGGCCACGATCAGCTTGTCGTAGTAGCCGGCCGGCATGCCCATCGCGGGCACGACCAGCAGCGTCGGCGCCTCGGGGTCCGCCGCACGGACCACGGTCAGCGTGAAGCTGGTGCCCTCGGCACGCTCGATGCCGTACGCCTCAGGGATGGTCGTGGGGGACGAAGTCTCGGTCACCCGAGCAATGTTACCCGCCAGTAAGGCGACGGGTTCACTCCGCCGAGATTCTGGACTTGTGGGTCCAAATTTCGCGGAGCATCCTGTTTGGACCAAGTAGTCCACACAGGAAGGAAATCTCATGGAGACCCTCGAGCGACTCGGCATCACCGAGGACGTACGCCGTCTGATGGCCCGCTACGTCCGCTACGCCGACCACCAGCGCTGGCAGGACCTGGCGAACCTGTTCACCGAGGACGGCACCTTCACCCCGCACAAGCCGGACGGGTCGGTCTGGCTGCACATGAACGGACGCGAGGAGATCACCGCGACGGTCGGCGCGAGCGGCGGCCCCGGCGTCACCCTGATCCACCACCTGTTCTCCGACGAGATCGACGTCGACTCCGAGACGAGCGCGAACGGCGTCTTCGCGATGGAGGACATCGTCACCCGGCCCGAGGACGCCGAGCTGTCCGAGGCCATCCCTTTCCGCCGCATGCACGGGTTCGGCCACTACCACGCCCGGTTCGTCAAGACCGACGGCTCCTGGCGGATCGCCGAGCTGACCCAGACCCGCGTCCGGCTCGACTTCACCAACTGACCTTCACACCGAACAGAGAGAGCAGCACACACCGTGACCGAGGCGACCCCTTTCAAGATCGACGTCCCGCAGGACGCCCTGGACGACCTCCGGGACCGCCTGAGGCGGACCCGCTTCTTCGACGACCTCGACAACGAGGAGGGCTACTACGGGATCAGCACCGCGTACCTCAAGCCTCTCGTCGAGTACTGGGCCGACGGCTTCGACTGGCGCGCCCAGGAGGAGCGGCTCAACACCTACGACCGCCACCAGGTCGAGATCGACGGCACGCCGGTGCACTTCGTCCACGTACGCGGCAAGGGCCCCGACCCGGTCCCGCTGATCATCCACCACGGCTGGCCGTGGCCCGGCGAGTTCAGCTACCAGCTCATCGAGCCGTTGACCGACCCGGCCGCCCACGGCGGCGACCCCTCGTTGTCGTTCGACGTGATCATCCCGGACCTCCCCGGCTTCGGCTTCTCGACGCCCGTCGGCCGTGGCGACCTGAACTACTGGAAGATCGCCGACATCATGCACGAGCTGATGACCGGGGTGCTCGGCTACGAGAAGTACGCGGTGGCCGGCTCCGACTACGGCGCCCTCGTCACGAGCGCGCTGGGCCACAAGTACGCCGACAGCATCATCGGCCTGCACTACGGCCATGATCTCGTCCCCGGGATGTTCGAGAACGAGCGGTTCTGGGACCTGACCGACGGGGCCAAGGTCCCCGAGGACGCCTCGGCGGAGTGGCGGGCCGGCTGGACGTACTTCGTCGACACGTACGCCTCGCACGTCGCCGCGCACATGCTGGACGGCTCGACGCTGACGCACGGCCTCAACGATTCCCCGATCGGGATGCTGGCCTGGCTGCTCAAGCGCTGGAAGTCCTGGAGCGACAAGCGGGGCGACTTCGAGGAGGCGTTCCCGCGTGACTTCATCCTCACCCAGGCGACCATCTTCTGGGTGACGCAGTCGATCGGCACCTCCATCCGGATGTACCGCAACGCGGAGCGCTACCGGTTCGTGCCCTCTCACGACCGTCGGCCGGTCGTGGAGCCGCCGGCCGGGTTCACGTTCCTGCTCGGCGACGCGTACCCACCGGCCATCGACACGGTCGAGGACCGGATCGCCTCCTTCGAGAACGGCCCGACGCGCGGGATGTTCAACGTGGTCAACGTCAACGCCCACCTGAAGGGTGGCCACTTCGTCCACTACGAGAACCCCGAGGCGTTCGCCGCCGACCTGCAGGAGACCTTCCGCCGGATCCTCGGCTGACCTGAACGACAGAGCCGCCCCGATCCTCCTGGATCGGGGCGGCTCCGGCTCACGACTCAGAGGGAGTCGGCGTCCACCACGGCGCGGGCGAACTCCAGCGGCGCCTCCTGCGGCACGTTGTGACCGATACCGGCCAGCGTGCGGTGGTCGTAGGGGCCGGTGAAGTGGTCGCGGTAGCCGGCACCGTCGCCGGCGGGCGTGAACGGGTCCTTCTCACCGTCGAGGGTGATGGTCGGGACCGAGATCGACGGCCCGGCGGCGAGCTTGCGCTCGAGGGCGTCGTAGCGTCGGTCGCCGTCGGCCAGGCCCTGCCGCCAGCGGTAGTTGTGGAGCACGATGTCGACGTAGTCCGGGTTGCCGAAGGCCTCGGCCGAGCGCAGGAAGGTCGCCTCGTCGAAGGCCCAGGTGGGCGAGTTGAAGCGCCAGACCAGGCGGCCGAGGTCGACGCGGTACGTCTCGTCCGCGAGGCCCTGGGCGCCGCGCTCGGTCGCGAAGTAGTACTGGTACCACCACGCCCACTCCGCGGCCGGCGGGAGCGGCTTCTTCTGGGTCTCCCGGTTGGTGATGAGGTAGCCCGTGACGGAGACGAGCGCCTTGACCCGCTCCGGCCACAGCGCGGCGATGATGTCGGCCGTACGCGAACCCCAGTCGTAACCCGCGAGCACTGCCTGCTCGATCCCGAGGGCGTCCATCAGGTCGATGATGTCGAGGGCGACCCGGGACTGCTGGGCGTTGCGGAACGTCCGGCTCGAGAGGAAGGTCGTGCTGCCGTGCCCGCGCAGGTGCGGCACGATCGCGCGGTAGCCCTGGGCCGCCAGGATCGGCGCCACGTCGGCGAAGCTGTGGATGTCGTACGGCCAGCCGTGCAGCAGGACGACCGGCCGGCCGTCGCGCGGGCCCAGGTCGACGTACCCGACGCTGAGCTCGCCGGCCTCGATCTGCAGGACGTCCTCGAACGAGGTGCTCTCCGGGGCGTGCGGACGCCTCCGGGGTGCCTGGCCGGCGGCCGGGCCTCCTCCGGCTGCGATCAGCGCCGTCGTGCCCGCGGCCAGACCGACCGCCTTGGTGAAGCTCCGTCGATCAAGCATGGAAGTCTCTCTCTGCGTGGATGGTGGCCGGATACGGAAGCCGATACGGGAGCCACGGGCTGGACCAGCCGAGCGCGGTGGTCGCGGCGAGCAGCAGGACGTCGGCCGCCCGGGCCAGTGCGTCGACCGACCCGGGCTGGGTGTCGCTCGAGGTCACTTGGCTCGCGCGATGATCTCGACCGGGACGTTGCCGGTGATGGCCTTCGAGTACGGGCAGGTCTGGTGGGCCTTCTCGGCGAGGCGCTGGATGGTCTCCTCGTCGACGCCGCCGGCCACGACCTCGAGCTTCGCGGTCAGGAAGAAGCCCTGCGTCTCATCGTGGTTGAGCGTGACGTCGGCCGTGATCTCGATGCCGTCGAGGCGGATCTTCTCGGCGCCCGCCGCGAGCCGGAGCGCACCCATGAAGCAGCCCGACCAGCCGGCCGCGAAGAGCTGCTCGGGGTTGGTGCCGCCGCCGGCGCCGCCGAGCTCGGTGGGGGTCGCGAGGACCTGGTCGATGGCCCCGTCGTTCGACGCGATGTGGCCGCCGTTGCGTCCCTCGCCCGTGGTGGTGACGGTGCCGGTGTAGCTGAGTGCCATGGTGATGTTCTCCTGTGGTGAGGTGTCTTTCTCGACGCCCTGACTCTCTCGGCAGACCCACTGGCCGGACACCAGGGAAGGACACTGGCCGACCCACGGGTCACCCACCGGTGTCCCGGCGCCAGGCATCACCAGTGGCTCGACCGCGGGCGCGTCGTCCGTCCGTTGGGCCACAGTGCCGACATGGACTACAGACTCGAGCTGCTCGTGCTTCCGGTCTCCGACGTCGACCGGGCCAAGGCCTTCTACCACCGGATCGGCTTCCGGGAGGACGCCGACTACATCGACGACCACGACTTCCGCGTCGTACAGCTGACCCCACCGGGCTCCCCGACCTCCATCATCATCGGGCGCGGGATCACGGGCGCCGAGCCGGGCTCGGTGCAGAACCTCCACCTCTTCGTCACCGACATCGAGCGGGCCCGGCGCGACCTGCTCGGCTGCGGTGTCGAGGTGAGCGAGATCTTCCACGACTCCGGCGGGGTGTTCCCGCACGCCGGGACCGCGCACCGGCTGGCCGGGCTGAGCCCCGGCCGGAGGTCGTACGCCTCGTTCGCCTCGTTCGCCGATCCGGACGGCAACGGCTTCCTGCTCCAGGAGGTGAGCGAACGCGCGTCATAATGACAGACGATGAGCACGGAGAATTCCGCCCTGCGCGGGCGGCGTACGGAGCGGGACGCCCTTGATCGGATCGTGCGGGACATCGGCGCGGGACAGAGCCGGGTGCTGGTGGTCCGCGGCGAGGCCGGCGCCGGCAAGACAGCACTGCTCGACTACCTGAGCGATCGCGCGACCACGGGCCGGGTCGTCCGGGCCGCGGGCGTCGAGCTCGAGTCGGAGATCGCGTACGCCGGGCTGCAGCAGCTCTGCGCGCCGCTGATGCCGCACATCGACCGGCTGGCCGAGCCGCAGCGCGCCGCGCTCGCGACCGCGTTCGGCCTCAGCGCCGGCGAACCGCCCGAGGCGCTGATCGTCGGGCTGGCCGTGCTGGGCCTGATGGCGGAGTCCGCCTCCGAGAACCCGCTGGTCTGCGTCGTCGACGACGCCCAGTGGCTGGACCGGATGTCGGAGGTGATCCTGACCTTCGTCGCCCGACGCCTCGACTCCGAGTCGGTGGCGCTCGTCTTCGGTGCGCGCACGCCTGGTGACGAGCAGCTGCTCAGTGGTCTGCCCGAGCTGCAGGTCACCGGTCTGGCGGACGCCGACGCGCGCATCCTGCTCGAGTCGGCCCTGCACGGTCCGGTGGACGCCCGGGTGCAGGACCGGATCATCGCCGAGACGCGGGGCAACCCGCTCGCCCTGCTCGAGCTGCCTCGCGGGCTGACCCGGGCCGAGCTCGACTTCGGGTTCGGCGGGCAGAGCTCCACGCCGCTCACCAGCCGGATGGAGGACGGCTTCGCCCGACGCATCGCCGCGCTGCCGGCCGCCACCCGGACTCTGGTGCTCGCGGCTGCGGTCGAGCCGGTGGGCGACCTCCCCCTGCTGCTGCGGACCCTCGAGCGTCTCGAGATCGGTCTGGACGCCGCCGCCCCGGCGGAGGACGCCGGCCTGCTGGAGATCGGGACGACGGTGCGCTTCCGGCACCCGTTGGTCCGCTCCGCGAGCCGTCGCGGGGCCGACGCCTCCGCGCTCCGTGCGGTGCATGCCGCGCTCGCGGCCGCGACCGATCCCGAGGTCGACCCGGACCGTCGCGCCTGGCACCGCGCGCACGCGGCGCTGGGCCCCGACCAGGAGGTGGCCGACGAGCTGGAGCGGTCCGCCGACCGGGCGCTCGGGCGCGGAGGGCGGGCGGCCGCCGCGGCCTTCCTCGAGCGGGCGGCCGAGCTCACTCCCGACGCGTCCACGCGAGCAGGGCGGATGCTCGCCGCGGCCGAGGCGCTCTTCGCGTGCGGTGCGCTCACCGATGTGCCCGGTGCGCTCTCGGCTGCCGAGCTCGGCCCGCTCGACCTGGTCCAGCGTGCCCGGCTGGAGCGGCTGCGGGCCAAGGTCACCTTCGCGGTCGACGCCGGTGTCGGCGCGGTGCCGGCGCTGCTCGAGGCCGCCCACCGGCTCGAGACCCTCGACCCGAGCGCTGCGCGCGAGACGTACCTCGCGGCGATCGCCGCGGGCGTGAACGCCGGCCGGTACGGCACCGACGAGCTGCGCCGGGCGGCGGAGGCCGCTCGCGGCGTACCTGCGGGTGAGGAGCCGGCCGGGCTGCTGCTCACCGCCCTCTCGGCCTGGGTCCTCGACGGCCATGCCGCCTCGGTGCCGCTGATCACCCGAGCCCTGGCCGAGGTCGGACCCGAGAACGACGTCGACCTGGCCTGGTTGTGCGCGATCCTCGTGCACGAGGTGTGGGACGACGCCGCCTACCAGGCCCGGACCGAGCGCACCCTCGCGTACGCCCGCGAGACCGGCATCCGCTCGCTGCTGCCCTACGCGCTGTCCTCCCGCGCGATGGCGCTGATCCACGCCGGCCGCTTCGCCGACGCCGCGGACCTGGTCGCCGAGGCCGAGGCCCTCGGCGGGGCCACCGGCTCCTCGCCGCGCTCGGCCACCGCAGTCATCCTCGCCGCGTCCCGCGGCCAGGAGGCCTCGGCGCTGGACCAGATCGACGCCCTCGGCCGCGAAGCCGAGGAGGGGAGTCTCGGCTGGCTGCTGGCCGTCACCGGGTTCAGCCGCGCGACCCTGCTCAACGGCCTCGGCCGCTACGCGGAAGCGCTCGAGGCGGCCGACCGAACCGCCGAGCACGGTGACGTCGCGGTCCTGCAGTGGACGCTTCAGGAGCTGGTCGAGGCCGCGTCTCGTACGGGTGATCTCGCCCGCGCCACCAAGGCGCGGGACCGGCTCGCCGAGCGGACCCGCGGCGTCGACGCCCCGTGGGCGCGGGGCGTCCAGGCCCTGGTCGACGCGTTGGTGGCTCCCGGGGCGGAGGCGGAGGCCCTCTACCTCGAGGCGATCGACCAGCTCGACGGGTCGTGGATGACCTGGATCCTCGCCCGGGCGCGGCTGCTCTTCGGGGAGTGGCTGCGCCGGGAGAACCGCCCCGCCGACGCGCGGCAGGTGCTGCGTACGGCCTACGACGCCTTCGCCGCGATGGGTGCGGAGGCCTTCGCCGACCGGGCTGCGCGGGAGCTCGCGGCGGCCGGTGAGAACCTTCCCCGGCGGACGGGAGCCGTCCAGGAGGGCCTCACCCCGCAGGAGTCCCAGATCGCTCGCGCGGCGGCCGCCGGACGCACCAACCCGGAGATCGCGGCCGTGATGTTCCTCAGCCCGCGCACCGTCGAGTGGCATCTGCGCAAGATCTACACGAAGCTCGGGATCGCGTCCCGGCGCGAGTTGGCAGGGGCTCTAGGCGGGAGATGACTCACGCAGGTGGGTGATGAGGAGCGCCAGGATCGCCTCGAGGTGGTCGGTCCTACCCGTCACCTGCAGCACCGAGACACCGCCCTGGATGCCGGCGATGATCGCGGCCGACGTACGTCGCGCGTTGAGCTCGGCGCTCACGGAGCCGTTCGCCTGCATCGTCTCGATGCCGCGCTGCACCTGGTCCTGCCACTGGCGGATCAGCGTGGTCGAGACCTCGGCGGCGCCGGGGACGCTGCCCACCTGGTTCATCAGCGCCGCGAGCGGGCAGTTCGCACCCTGCGCCTGGTAGCGCGCCAGGACCGCCCTGCGCCAGCGGTCCCAGGCGGCCCACGAGTCGAGCTCGCCGAGGTGCGGCTGCTGGTCCTCGATCACCCGGGCGGCCTCCAGCCGGGCGACCTCGAGGAACAGCTCCTCCTTGCCACCCGGGAAGTAGTGGAAGATCTGGCTCTTGCTCGTCCCGGTGACCGCGCGGATGTCGTCCAACGTCGCATTTCCGGGGTCGGTGCTGCGGAGGTAGGTCGCCGCGCCCTCGAGCAGTCGCTGGCGCGTGGCCATGCCCTTAGTGGTGAAGGCCATCCGCCGAGCCTACCTCGAATCAGGACCAGTCAGTCCAAAATCACCCGAAATCCACAGACTAGGGCTCTTGTGGAGAACCCTGTGGATAAACCTGGCGACCGACCGGGAAGACCTCGTAGCGACCCCGTGTCGCCAGCCCCCACAGCCCCCGCGGGGCGAGCAGCACCACGGCGATCGCGACCGCGCCGAGCGCGATGAGATACCAGGTGCCGTACGAGTCGAGCAGCTGCTGCAGCGCGAAGAAGATCACCGCTCCCAGGATCGGGCCCTCGATCGTCCCCAGCCCGCCGATGACCACGATGAAGATCATGAAGGCGGTG
Source organism: Nocardioides sp. NPDC059952 (assembly GCF_042730435.1). Classification (NCBI taxonomy): domain Bacteria; kingdom Bacillati; phylum Actinomycetota; class Actinomycetes; order Propionibacteriales; family Nocardioidaceae; genus Nocardioides; species Nocardioides sp. NPDC059952. The sequence goes on from NZ_JBHWLY010000005.1 coordinate 21,486, forward strand.
TACTGGACCGAGAACATCGAGTCGGGCGAGACCCGCAGGCCGTTGACCGCGATCAGCGCGCCGGCCAGGCCGGCGCCGCCGGAGGCGGCGACGTAGACGAGACGCTGCGAGCGCCGCACCGCGACGCCGAGGGAGGCCGCGGCCACCGAGTCGTCACGGATCGCGGTCAGGCCGAGCCCGACGCGCGAGCGCATCAGGAGGTACGTCGCGAGCACGACGAGCACGGCCAGCACGAGCGCCAGGTAGTAGACGGTCGCGATCCGGGTCACCCGGTCGACGCCCTGGAAGGCGGTGAGCGAGAGGCCGGAGCCGCCACCGAAGCCCGGGAGCTCCTGGGTGACCAGCTTGAAGACCTCGGCCACCACCCAGGTGCCGATCGCGAAATAGCCTCCGACCAGCCGGAACAGCAGGAACGAGGTCGGGATCGCCAGGGCCGCACAGACCACGCCGGCCGCCAGGACGGCGGCCGGGATCGGCAGTCCGACGACGTCGGCGAGCTTGATCACGCCGTAGCCGCCGGCGCCGATGTACGCCTGCTGCCCGATCGAGACGAGCCCGCCGTAGCCGGCCATCAGGTTCCAGGTCGTGCCGAGGATGATCAGCGCGAAGAGCGTGACCAGGTTGGTCACGTCGCCCGGGCTGAACACGAACCACGGCGCCGCGGCCAGGAACACCACGATCGCGGCGAGGACGCCGCCGCCGGTGAGCGACGGCCAGCCGCCGCGTACGACCTTGAGGTCTTGCAGGGCGAGAGTGCTCATGCGGCCACCGCCTTCGGGAGCAGGCCCTGGGGCCGGAACAGGAGTACGACCAGGAAGACCAGGTGGCCGGCGAGGACGCCGTAGGCCGGGTCGATCTGGGCGCCGACGGTCTGCGCGACGCCGAGCACGAGGCCGCCGAGGAGCGTGCCCCACAACGAGCCGAGCCCACCGATGATGACCGCCTCGAAGGCGAAGATCAGGACCAGATCCCCGTACGTCGGGCTGAACTGCGTCGACATGCCGAGGAAGACACCCGCCAGGGCCACGGTGCCGATCGCGATGGCGGTGGCCAGGGCGTACATGTGCTTCTCGTCGATCCCCATGAGCGTGGCCGCCTCGGGGTCGTCCTTCGTCGCGCGCATGGCGCGGCCGATGCGGGTGTGGGAGAGGTAGAGCTGGAGGCCGACGATGACGGCGACCGCCACCACGAGCGTGATCAGCGAGAAGACGCCGATGCGTAGGTCGCCCAGCCTCATCGACGAGGTCGACAGGTCGCCGATCGAGATCTTGCGGGAGTCGGCGGTGAAGATCTCCTGGAGCAGGTTGGCGCCGATGACCGCCAGGCCGAACGAGACCAGCAGCGGCGACAGCTCGCCGTGGCGCAGCGCCTTGTTGAACAGGCCGCGCTGGATCGCGTAGCCGACCGCGGCGAGCACCGGGATCACGATGACGATGGTGAGGAACGACGGCATCCCGGTCAGCTGGACGAGCCAGAACGCGAGATAGGCGGAGGCGACCGCGAGGACGCCGTGGGCGAGGTTGACGATCCGCATCACGCCGAAGATGAGGCTCAGACCGCAGGCGAGGAGTGCGTACTGCCCGCCGAGCAGGAGTCCTTGGAGGACCGCGTTGATCCAGTCCATCAGCCGGCCTCCCTTCCGTCCGAGGCATCGACCCCGAAGTACGCCGCCTGGACCTGCTCCCGGGTGACGTCGGCCGCGGCGCCCTCGAGGACGGTGCGGCCCTCGAGGAGGCATTGCACCCGGTCGGCGACGGTGAGTGCCTGGGTGAGGTCCTGCTCGACCACGAGCACCGTCGTCCCCTTCTCCGCGATGGTGGGCAGCGCCCGGTAGATGTCGGCGATCACGACCGGCGCGAGGCCGAGCGAGACCTCGTCGAGCAGGAGCAGCTTCGGGTTGGACATCAGCGCCCGGCCGATGGCGGTCGCCTGCTGCTCGCCACCGGAGAGATGGGCCCCTCGGCGCGCCCGCTTCTCGGCGAGGAGCGGGAACGCGTCGTAGACGGTCCGGAGGTTCCAGGGGCCGGGCCGGCGGCCGTGCGCGCCGACCTTGAGGTTCTCCTCGACCGTGAGCGAGGCGAAGATCCGGCGTCCTTCCGGCGTGAGCGCGATGCCCTCGCGCACCCGTCGGTGCGCGGGGGTGTGGGAGACGTTGTGGCCGTCGAAGCGGATCTGGCCGGCGCTCGGACGGAGCAGGCCGGCGATGGTCTTCAGCAGCGTGGACTTGCCGGCGCCGTTGGCGCCGATCACCGCGAGCGTCTCGCCCTCGGCGACGGTCAGGGTGATGCCGTGGAGCGCGCGGAAGTCGCCGTAGGCGACGTCGATCGCGTCGACCTCGAGCAGGGTCATCGGGTTCTCCGGGATGCTGACCGAGGTAACTCGGTGAAGGGGTGCTTGCTTCGCGGAACTCCACGAGCGGAGTAGTCGCTCACCGAGTTACCTCGGTGAGCATTCGCCGGGCGGCTTTGGAACGTTGACCGAGGTACCTCACTGACCTCGCGCTCCCTTCGCTGAACTCCACGAAGGAAGTGACCGTTGACCGAGTTACCTCGGTGAGCATTCGCCGGGCTCACTCGCCCTCCAGGTCGGGAGAACCGAGATAGACGGCGGCGACGGCATCGCTGGCCATCACCTCGCGCGGGTCGCCGGTGGCGACGACGTCGCCCTGGGCCAGGCACATCAACCGGTCCACGACCTGCAGCAACGCGTGCACGATGTGCTCGATCCAGACGACGCCGGTGCCGCTGTCGCGGATCGCCGAGATGGTCTCGATCAGCGCGGGCAGCTCGTGCTCGGTGAGGCCGCCGGCGATCTCGTCGAGCAGTAGCAGCCGCGGCCGGGTGGCCAGTGCGCGGGCGAGCTCGAGCCGCTTGCGGTCGAGCAGGCGCAGCGAGCCCGCAGGGGTGTTGGCCAAGCGGGTCAGGTCGGCCGTCTCCAGCGCCTCCCAGGCCTGCGCGTCGGCCTCGCGACGACGCGCGCCCGCACCGAAGGTGGACCCGACCAGCACGTTCTCGAAGACGGTGAGCCCCTCGAAGGGGCGGGGGATCTGGAACGTACGCCCGATCCCGAGGGCCGTGCGGCGGGCCGCCGGCATCCGGGTGACGTCGGTGCCGTCGAATCGGATGGCGCCCGCGTCGACCGGGAGCGTGCCGGTCACCAGGTTGAGCAGCGTGGACTTGCCGGCGCCGTTGGGCCCGACGATGCCGAGCGCCTCGCCGGCGGCGACGTGGAAGGAGACCGAGCGGGCGGTGACGACCTGGCCGAACGACTTGGCCAGGCCTTCGGCCTCCAGCAGCGCGCCGGTGGGCACGCCGCTGGAGACCTCGAGCGATGGTGGGGCAGAGGTCACTTGAGTGCCTCGGGCTCGCCCCCGAGAGGTACGTCGGGAGCCAGCGAGTTCTGCACGACGACCAGCTCGAAGGGGTGCTCCCCGCCCTCGACCTGGCGCCACTGACCGCCCGCGAGCGAGGTCTTGGCGACGTACGGCGGGACGTTCGCGTCCTTGCCCCAGGCGACGTCACCGACGACCGTGGAGACCTCGAGGCCGGAGAGGGCCTTGGTGATCGCGTCGGCGTCGGTCGAGCCGGCCTCGGTCACCGCCGCGGTCGCGACCTCGAAGAGCGCGTGCGCGAAGCCGAGCGGCTGGGTCCACTGCTTGCCGGTCTTCTCCTCGTACGCATCCGCCAGCTCCTGCGCGGACTGGCCGGTCAGCGAGGACTTGTAGGGCGCGGTCGGGGTCCACCACACCTCGGTGGAGAGGTTGTGGGCGATCGGGCCCAGCGCCTCGACGCTGCTCGGGAAGAGGAGCGCCTTGCCGATGGTGGCGACCTTCGGGTTGTAGCCCTGCTGCTTCGCCTGCTGCCAGAACGTGGTGAAGTCCGGCGGGATCGGGACGCCGACCAGGACGTCGTGGCCCTTGTAGGCGCTGATCTGGGCGGAGAAGTCCTTGGTGCCGTTGGGGTAGTTGCCCGGGTTGTCGATCTTGACCCCGGACGCCTCGGTCAGCGCCGGGAAGTTGGCGCCCCAGGCCTCGCCGTCGGGGTCCTTCGGGAACAGGCCGCCGGCCTTCTTGTTGTTGGGGACCTTGCCCCAGATGTCGGCGTAGACCGTCGCGACGTCCTCCAGGCCCCAGAAGAAGTGGTAGCTGTACTTCAGGTCGGCCGGCTTGTCGCCGCTGCGGATCGCGAAGGGCTGCCACGGGGCGACCGTGGTGATGCACGGGATCGAGTTGGCCTCGCACTGCTCCGAGACCGGGTTGACGATGTCGGGCGTCGAGGAGGCGACGATGATGTCCGCGCCGTCCTTGTTGATCAGGTCGCCGGCCACCGCCCCGGCCTTCGTGGTGTCGCTCTGCGCGTCGCGCACCACGATCTCGACGTCGAGCTCCTTGTCGCCTGCCTTGACCGGGTGGTCCTTGAAGTAGGCCTCCATCTCGTCGACGACGAAGCTGTTCGCCTCGCCGAACGGCGCCGAGGAGCCCGTCTCGGTCGAGACGAACCCGATGGTGAGCGTGTCCTCGCCGCCACCGCCTTCGTCGTCGATGCCGCCCGACCCGCAGGCCGTCAAGGTCAGCGCCATCGCTGCGACACCGGCGGCGGCCATGCTCAGGCCGCGTCCGGTGGTGAGTCCGTTGCGCACGTACGTCTCCTTAGAGAGTGTGGGGTGTTCGAGAGTGTCGTCCGCCACCGCCCCTACAGGTGGGAAGCAGGGTCCGATTGGCGGAAAATCGCATGGAAGACCTATCGGACTTTGGTGGACTTGTCACCCTTTCGCGCCGATACGTGAGCTGTGGCGTACACAACTCGGTCAGGCACGAGCGGCGCGGCGCACGTCTCCGGCGGCGACGCCGAAGCGCTTGCGGAAGGCCTGGGAGAAGTACGAGGCCGAGGTGAAGCCGCACTTCTCGGCGACGTCGACGGTGCGGATCGCCGGGTCCGAGCCGGTGGCGAGCATCGCGTAGGCGAGCTCGAGGCGGCGGCCGAGGATGTGGCGGGGGACGCTGGTGCCGGCGTCGGCGAAGAGCCGGGACAGGTGGCGCTCGGAGATGCCGGCGCCCGCGGCGACGGTGGGGGCGGAGAGGCCGGGGTCGGCCAGATGGTCCTCGATGAACGCCTTCGCCGCTGCCCTGTGGGCCGTGGCCAGCGAGACCTTCCCGGCGGTGGCGATCACCGAGATCAGGTCGAGCACGGCCTCCTCGTCGGCCGGCACCGGGTCGTGGGGGCGGAGCGCGCGCCCGACCATCTGCACGAGCGCTCGCCCGTGCGGGTCCTGGTCGCGGCCGGCGTCGAGGACGAGCGGCTCCGGCATCGACGTGATCCCGGTGCGAGCCGCGAAGGCCTGCACCGGCACCTTGACCGCGAGCTCCTCGAGCCCGTGCCCGAAGCCCCGCAGGAAGGGCGCGTCGACATCGCACACGATCAGCTGCCCGGGCCGGATCACCTTGCGGCGGCCGGCGTACTCCAGGATCGCCTCGCCGCGGAGGCTGGCATAGACGGCGATCGACCGGGCCGGGATCTCCTTGACGAGGCTGGCCGGCCGCTCGACGACGTGGCGAGTGGCCCGGACCCGCGCCAGATGGATCTCGTCGAGCTGCAGGTTGACCTCCTGGGCGTCGAACCCGTGGCCGTCGATCGGCCGGCACTCGAGCGCCACGAGGGCGCACGCGTTGTGGCGTTCCCAGGCCTCGACCTGCGCGTCCGTGTTCAGCCGGCTGGTCTCGAAGACCTCCGGGCGGCGAACCCGCGCGACGAGGGGGGCTGGATCGTCTCCGGCTGGCGGCACGGACCGACTCTACGGCGTGCCGCGAGCCACGGCGATGACTTAGGGAAGACTAACCTTTCTGGAATCGTTCAAGAAAAGGTGGCACAGTGGATGTCACCAAGAACGAACCACATCGATCCAGGGGGATACACCGAACATGGCCACGCAGACCGCCACGAGCAGCGCCACCCACACCTCGCACCCCGCGTTCGTCCCGAGCCCGGCGTTCGCGACGCAGATGCAGCGCCTGCTCGTCGATCTGACCGAGCTCAGCCTGCAGGGCAAGCAGCTGCACTGGAACGTCGTGGGCAAGAACTTCCGCGACATGCACCTCGTCCTCGACGAGGTCGTCGACGCCGCCCGCGACTTCACCGACGAGGTCGCCGAGCGCATGCGTGCGCTCTACATCCTCCCCGACGGCCGCACCGGCACCGTCGCCGAGGACACCACCCTCGCGCCGCTCCCGGCGACCGAGGTCGACACCGCGACCGCCGCCGACCTCGCCGCCGCCGCGCTCTACGCCACCTCGAAGACCGCTCGTGACATCCACGACGACATCGACTCCGAGGACCCGACCACCGCCGACCTGCTGCACGCGATCATCACCCGCGTCGAGCAGCTCGCCTGGTTCATCGACTCCGAGAACCGCGTCGCCAACCAGTCCAAGCCCGCTCAGCTGACCGTCTGAGATCTTTCCCCTAGGACGGCGTCCCGCGATCTCGCGGGGCGCCGTCCTTCGTGTGTGCCCTCGGGCGGGCGGGCGCATTTTCCCGCCATGGCGGGAATCTGAGGGTGCGCGAGGACGCGAAGCGCGCCACAACCCCGCCATGGCGGGAGTCTGCAGCCCAGAGCTACCTGGCCCCGCGCAACAGCTTTCGGAGGTCGATCCCGGGGTCGGCGAGATCGGAAGCTCGTACGTCGACACCCCGGTCGATCATCCGGCGCGCGGCCTTCGCAGCAGACGGGTCGTCGACCGAGACCGCACCGATGACATGCTCGCCGCGGAGCGTGAAGACGGCGAAGGGCGGCTCGCCGAGGGTGCCGCGTACGACGGTGGTGTGCTCGGCGTCCGGTTCGCGCATCTCACCGACGACCTCGACGTGCAGGTCGTAGCGGTCGGTCCAGAACCAAGGTGCGGTCTCCGGGGGAGGATCGATGTCGAGGATCGTTGCCGCCGCCCGTTGGCCGTCGTTCAGGGCCGCCTCCCAGTGCTCCACGCGACGGTGGCCGCGACGACGGGCGCAGTCGCCGACGGCCAGGACGTCGGGGTGCGAGGTGACCTGACGGCCGTCGACGAGGACTCCGTTCTCGACGTCCAGCCCAGCAGCCTTCGCCAAGATGGTGTCGGGGCCCATCCCGACAGCGAACAGGACGGCATCGAACGTACGCGGCCCTGGCTCGCCCTCGATGTGTGCCATGACTCCGCTTCTCGTCGACTCGACCTTCCGGACCGTCGCGGTCACCGTCTCCACCCCGTGGACGGAGTGCAAGGAGTGCAGCCACGTCGCGACCCGGATGCCCACCGCTGCCGCGATCGGCGGATCGGCGGGATCCACGAGTACGACCTCACACCCCAGCTTCCGGGCGGTCGAGGCGACCTCGGCCCCGATCAGGCCGGCGCCGACGATCAGCAGCCGGGCGCCCGGGAGCAGTACGCCCCGCAACGCATCGGCGTCCTCGGCACTTCGCAGCGTGTGGATCCCGGTGGTCGACACCGGGAGTCCTCGGCCGGGAGTTGGATGGTCGAGCAGCTCCCGAACGACGCGTTCGACGTCCGGCCACCGCGACCCCCCACCCGTGGCGAGGACGATCCGGTCGGCGGAGAGCTCTCGACCGTCCAACAGCGTCACCGTGCCGGCCTCCGGATCCAGCACCTCCACCAACGCATCCCCGATCAGCTCGATCCGCTGCTCGGCGTACCACTCCGGTGCCTGCAGTGCGATCGACTCGAGGTCGCGGCCGCCGGCGAGATACTCCTTGGACAGTGGTGGGCGGTCGTAGGGGAACGGGTCGACGGAGACGAGGGTCAGCTCACCGGCGTACCCGCTCTTCCGCAGCTCCGCGACCGTGGACACACCGGCGATCCCGCCACCGACGACGAGGACCGACGAGACCGTCACGGACGCTCGTTCGGGAACAGGTAGACCTCCCCGTCACGCACCTCGACCCGGTGCGGAACCGTGTCCCGGGTGGCCGGGAGCCCGTCGACCTTGCCGGTCTTGAGGTTGAACCGCGAGGAGTGCAGCGGGCACTCGACGTCGCCGTCCTCGACCCAGCCCTCGGCCAGCGAAGCGGTCTCATGGGTGCAGGTGTCGTTGAGGGCCCAGCAGGTGCCGTCGTCGTCGCGCAGGATGGCGATGTCGTCCTCGGTGCCGGTGATGTCGGAGGAGATCGCGATCCCCTCACCCTCCGGGATGTCGTCCACGGACGCGACGCGGATTCCTGTGCTGCCGCCGTTTCCACTATTTCCGGTCATGCCCCCATCTTCCAATGCCGGGCACAAGGAACCGGCCACCTCCCCCGCCCAGGACGCGCGCCTCAGGCTTGGTGGGTCTGGTGGAGGTCGTCGCCGATACGCGCCGCCGAACGCATCAGGTCCGGAACCGTGTCGAGAAGATCGAGCACGGGCGCCTGCCCTCCGGTGCGTGTCGAGACGTTGAGCCCGGCGACCACCCGGCCGGCCCGGTTGCGGATCGGTGTCGCGACAGCGCTGAGCCCGGCCTCGAGGACCTCCGATACGTGGCACCAGCCGCGAGCGCGGATGTCGACCAGCTCCTTGACGAGATCATCGGCGGACAACCCGGTGCGCTCCGACTGCTCCTGGAAGGCGTCGGAGGCGAGGAAGCCAGCCAGCTCCTCGTCGGGGAGACCTGCCAGGACGACCCGGCCGATGGCCGGGAGAGACGCCGGCAGCCTGCTGCCGACGTGGAGCGAGACGGCCACCAGGCGCGGCGCGCCGACCCTCAGGAGGTAGACGATGCTGTCGCCGTCGAGCCGGGCGAGCGACACCGTCCGCCCGAGCCGGTGCGAGAGCTCCTCGCAATGAGGCAGCGCCACCTCGGCGAGGGAGAGGCGTGACTGGCTGGCGTAGCCGAGGTCGAGCAGCCGCGACGTGAGGCGGTAGTGCCGGCCGTCGTACACCGCCAGCCCCGCGGTCATGAGGGTACGCAGCAGCCGCCGCGTGGCCGACCGGCTGAAGCCGGTGCGCTCGGCCGCCTCGTCCAGCGAGAGCTCTGGATGGGTGCCGTCGAAGGCCCGCACGACGTCCAGACCTCGCATCAGGGACTGGACGACGTCACGGTCGGAGACCCGCCGCTCGTCATCCGCCACGATTCGTTCCGCCATGCGCACACCCTAACGAAGATCGGGCAGATTTTCCCGCCCCTCACTTGACCTGAGGTCTTCGCCGTGTAACCGTGTGTCCACGGTCACAATGCACAGTTGTGCGCATAGCGGAATGGAGTCAGATGAGCAGCGACACGGCCGATGCCACCAGCGCCCGGGAGAAGATCTCCCCGGCGCTGTGGATGTCGCTGTTCGTGTGTATGGGCATCGGGCCGTTGTTTCTCTACACACTCACCGCGATCTCTCCCCTGGTGATCGCCGACCTCGATCTGAGCCCGGCCGAGTACGGCGCGATCTCGACCGTGACCTTCGGCGCTGCAGCGCTCACGGCACTTCTCCTGGGCGGGCCGTCGAGCCGCTTCGGCGCGCGCACCGTGATGGTCGCGGTCTCGGTCGGCTCGATCTCCGGCCTCGCCGTGCTGGCACTCGCCGAGTCGTACGCCGTCGTGGTGGTCGCGGGCGTCCTGAGCGGTGTCGCCCAGGCGCTCTCCAATCCGGCCACCAACCGGATGGTCGCCGGCGTGCCGGTGCAGCAGCGAGGTGCCCTCATCGGCTGGAAGCAGTCCGGGGTCCAGGCCGCGCAGCTCGTCGCGGGCCTCGCCGCTCCACTGATCGCGGCCGCCGCCGGGTGGCGCTGGGCCGTCGCCGCCGGTGTCGTCCTCGGGATCCTCGGTGTGGTCAGCGCGCTCGCGACCCGTCCCCTGGCCAGGGCCGACCGGACACCCGGCAGGACCGAGGAGTCCGGACCGATCTCGGTCGTGATGCTGACGGCGTACACGTTCTTCATCGGGTTCGGCCTCCAGGCCACCAACGCCCACCTCCCCCTCTTCGCCCACTTGGAACTCGGTCTGGGCCTGCGCCCCGCGGGCCTGATCGCCGCGCTGGTCGGGCTGGTCGGACTGCTGAGCCGCATCTGGTGGGGCCGCCACGCGGACGCGGGCTCCCGGCAGGCCTCCACGCTCCTCGTCCTGGCCATCGGCGCCGCGCTCGGCGTCGTGCTCGTGATGGCCTCGACCCTGGTCGGCAGCTGGCTGGTGTGGGTCGGCGCCGCCGTGTTCGGGGCCGCCGCGCTCGCCTCCAACTCCGTGACCATGGTGGTCCTGATCAGCACCGTCCCCGTCGAATCCCTCGGCACCGCGACGGCGTTCCTGGCCACCGGCATGTACCTCGGCTTCGGCTCCGGACCGCTCGCGTTCGGACTCACCCTCGATCTGGGCGCCGGCTTCGGCGTCGCCTGGCTGGTTCCGCTGGCCGCCTTCGTGGCGGCAGCACTCATCAGCCTTCCCCGCCGCATCACCCCTCTGAAAGGCAACCTGAATGCTCACCCGTGAACAGAACGACCTGCTGACCCAGACCGGTCCGGGCACCCCCATGGGCAACCTGTTCCGTCGCTACTGGATCCCCGCGCTGCTCGCCGAGGAGATCGAGGGCGCCGACTGCGACCCCGTGCGGGTGCAGCTGCTCGGCGAGAAGCTGATCGCGTTCCGTGACTCCGAGGGCCGCATCGGCCTGATCGACGAGTTCTGCAGCCATCGCACGGCGTCCCTTTACTTCGGGCGCAACGAGGAGGGTGGCCTGCGGTGCGCCTACCACGGCTGGAAGTACGACATCGACGGCAACTGCGTCGACATGCCGTCCGAGCCCGAGGGCAGCAAGTTCTGCTCCAAGATCAAGCAGCGGGCGTACGAGGCCGTCGAGGCCGGCGGCCTGATCTGGGCCTACATGGGCGACCCAGGCACGGAGCCGCCGCTGCCGAACTTGGAGTGGATGGGTCTCAACCCGGAGAAGCGCTTCATCTCGAAGCGTCGCCAGTTCTCCAACTATCTGCAGGCGATGGAGGGTGGCATCGACTCCAGCCACGTCTCCTTCGCGCACCGGTTCAACCTCGACGACGACCCGCTGCACTCCGGCACCGAGGGCAACAAGTACCTCAAGGCCGACACCCGACCGAAGTTCGAGGTGGCCGAGTCCGACGGTGGCCTGCTGATCGGTGCGCGTCGGAACGCCGACGAGGAGAACTACTACTGGCGCATCACGCAGTGGATGATGCCGTGGTACACGATCATCCCGCCGTTCGGTGAGCACAACCCGATGGGTGGCCACGCCTGGGTCCCCATCGACGACGAGACCTGCTGGGCCTGGAGCTGGAACTACCACCCCACCCAGGACTTCGGCGAACGCGAGATCAACGCCCTCAACGGCGGAGACGGCATCCATGTGAAGTACAAGCCGGGAACGTACGACCCGCTGGCCTCGGCCGAGAACGACTACCTCATGGACCGGGCCGCCCAGCGCCGCAAGGAGACCTTCTCCGGTATCGCGGGCATCGCTGCTCAGGACTTCTCGCTGCAGGAGTCGATGGGGATCGTCGCCGACCGCACCAAGGAGCGCCTCGGCACCTCCGACGCCGCCATCATCCTTGCCCGCCGCCGCCTGCTCGCTGCGCTCGAGGAGCTCGACTCCGACAAGCTGCCGGGTCTGGCTCCCGAGCACACCAGCGTGCGCTCCACCTCGATCCTGCTGCCTCGCGACGTGCCCTTCCAGGAGGGTGCGAAGGACGTCTTGGCGGTCAGGCCCGGCGAGAACTTCCACTCGATCTGATCGGCAGACTCATGCGTACACACTTCAAACGGTCGCGCGCGATGGTTGCCGCCGTGGCCCTCTCCTTCGGGGCGATCACCGTGGCCGGGTGCGGCACCAGTGCCACCGGGGCGACGTCGTGCGTCGGTGTCGAGGTCGAGGCCGGCATCACGAACAGCCTCTCCGACGCCCTGCTCTTCATCGCCCAGGACAAGGGCTACTTCACCGAGGAAGGTCTCGAGGTGAAGCTCCGCCCGTTCAAGTCGGCCGGCGAGATGGTCCCCTACCTGGCGGCTGGTCACCTGGCCGTCGGCGCCGGTGCCCCGTCAGCGGGCTTCTACAACGGCATCGCCCGCGACATCGACATCAAGATCGTCGCGGACAAGGGCCAACTGGTGACCAACCACGACTACATGCCGCTGCTGGTCCGCAAGGAGCTCGTCGACTCGGGCAAGGTCAAGAGCATCAGAGACCTCGAGGGCCTCAGCGTGGCCGAGCCGGCGCCCGGCACGGCGACCTCCTCGACCCTGGCCGCGCTGCTCGAGACCGAGGGGCTCGCCTACAACGACGTCTCGCACATGTTCCTCGGCTTCCCCGACCACGTCGCTGCCCTGCAGAACGGGTCGATCGACGCCGCGCTCACCACCGAGCCGGCCGCGACCAAGGCGCTGAGCAGCGGCGCTGCGGTCAAGCTTGCGGACTCCACGACCGTCTACAACAACCAGCAGCTCGCCGTGCTCCTCTACAGCGGCGACTTCCCCAAGGAGCAGGGCAAGGCCGCCCAGTGCTTCATGAACGCGTACGCGCACGCCGCACGCGACTACAGCGCGGCGGTCGAGGGCGGCAGGTGGGCCGGTGCGGGGGCCGACGAGATCGCCTCGATCATCGGAGCCAACATCAAGACCGACCCTGAGGCGGTCAAGAAGACCGTCCCCAGCTACGTGAACCCCGACGCATCGCTCAACGTCGAGAGCCTGAAGAAGGACTACGCCTTCTTCGTCAAGCAGGGTCTCTACACGGGCACGTCGCACATCGATTTCGACGCGCTGGTCGACACCAGCTACGTCGACAGGGCGGCCCAGGCCGCGACCAAGGAATGAGTGCCATGACCAACGTTGCAGAAGCGGCCACGACCCCGAAGGCAGCGGTTGCTGCCCGCCAGGTGGAGCAGCGCCGTACCTTGAGCAAGGGTGCCCTCCGCACCATCTCGATCCTCAGCCCGATCCTCGTGCTCGTGGCCTGGGAGATCTTCTCCCGCGCCGGGCTCCTCGAGGACAGGTTCTTCCCAGCACCGACCCTGATCTTCCAGGCACTGTGGACCGAGGCGAGCAGCGGCGAACTGTGGGCTCAGTCCCAGCACAGCCTCACCCGTCTGGTCGTCGGCTTCCTGGTCGGCGCCATCCCGGCAGTCCTCCTCGGTGTCGCGATGGGGCTCAACAAGATCGTGAACGCGGCCGTGCGCCCGATCATCTCCGCCCTCTACCCCGTCCCGAAGAGCGCGGTGCTGCCGCTGTTCCTGCTCTTCTTCGGCCTGGGCGAGGACACGATCTGGTACTTCGTGGCGATGGGCGTCTTCTTCCCCGTCGTCATCAACACCTACACCGGGGTCTCGAACGTCTCGGCGATCTTCTACGACGTCGCCGAGAACTTCGGGGCCAAGCGGTTCACGGTCTTCCGCACCGTCGCGCTCCCCGGGGCGATGCCCAACGTCATCACCGGCCTCGAGCTCGGCGCCGGCATGGGCCTGATCATGCTCGCCATCGCCGAGATGATGGGCGGCCAGGGCAACGGCTGGGGATTCATGGTCTGGAACTCCTTCCAGCTCTTCACCATCGAGTCGATGTACGCCTACCTGCTGGTCTTCGCGCTCGTCGGGCTCCTGCTCGCCCTCATCGTCGGATTCGTGGGTCACAAGCTCACCCCGTGGATCACCCGCCACTGACGGCGGCCTACTAGAGAAACGGACCACCCCTCATGTCCAACACCACTGCACCGGCCGCCCCCGAGACAGCGTCGGCCGTGGCCGACCCGAAGATCCGGATCCGCGGTCTCAGCAAGCGCTTCACGGTCCCCGGCGGCCACGTCGTGACCGCCGTCGACTCCTTCGACCTCGACGTACCTCAGGGTCAGTTCCTGACGATCGTCGGTCCGTCGGGTTGCGGCAAGACCACTCTCCTGCGGATGCTCGCCGGCCTGGAGTCGGCCTCGGCGGGCACCATCGAGGTCGCCGGCAGCACCGCCGGCCGCCCGGAGAACTCGATGGTGTTCCAGGGCGACTCGATCTTCCCGTGGATGAGCGTCTGGGACAACGCCGCGTACGGCCTGACCGTGCGTGGCGCCCCGAGGTCGGAGATCAAGGACACCGTCGGGCACTACCTCGACGCGACCGGCCTGACGAAGTTCGCCGACGCCTACCCTCACCAGCTCTCCGGCGGCATGCGGCAGCGCGTCTCGATCGCCCGTGCGTTCGCCAACGACCCCGAGATCCTGCTGATGGACGAGCCGTTCTCGGCTCTCGACGAGCAGAACAAGACACTCCTGCAGGCCGAGCTGCTCCGCATCTGGGACGAGACCCGCAAGACGGTCGTCTTCATCACCCACTCCGTCGACGAGGCCGTCACGCTGAGCGACCGGATCATGGTGATGAGCGCCCAGCCGGGCCGGGCCAAGGCGTTCATCGACGTGCCGTTCGCGCGGCCGCGCGACGTCCTGCAGCTGCGCCACGAGCAGGAGTACGGCGAGATCGTCTACGGCATCTGGAGCCAGCTGAAGGAAGAGGTCGAGAAGGCCAAGCAGCAGGCCGACGCCCGCGTCGCCCCGAAGAAGCGGGGGCTCTTCCGCCGATGAACGATCTGCTGGTTCGCGCCGCCGTCAGTGACGGGGCCGGCGACACCGAGGTCCGGGAGCTGGTGCTCCCGGCCTCGGTGAGCAGGCTGCGCGTCGAGTCCTCCGCCGTGTGCGGCACGGACGTGATGCTGCACCAGCGGGGGCTCAGGGCTCCCGCGGTGCTCGGTCACCACACGATCGGCCGCATCGACCACCTGACCCCCGAGGACGCCGAGGCGCTCGGGCTCGAGGTCGGCACCCGCGTCGCCGTCGAGGAGTACGTAGGCTGCGGCACGTGCGCCGAGTGCTCGGCCGGCCGCTACCGGCTGTGCGCCGATGTCGATCTGTGGACCGGGGGTGAGCGGGTCGGGATGATCCCGGCCTCGCGCGCCTCGGGGCTGCACGGCGGCAACGCGGAGTTCATGGAGCTCTCCTCGCGCCACGTGCTCCACCCGCTGCCCGACCACCTCAGCGTCGACCAGGCCGCCTGGACGCTGCCGCTGGCCAACGCCGTCGACTGGACCCTCGACGCCGGCGGCGTCGGCCCGGGCTCGAAGGTCGCTATCGTCGGCCCCGGCTACCACGGGCTCTCCTGTGTGGCCGCCGCCATCGCGGGCGGTGCAGAGACCGTGATCGCGCTCGGTCGCCGGTCCAGCGCAGGACGCCTCGGGCTCGCCCGCCGGCTCGGCGCGGCCACGGAGCTCAACGACGACACCGTCGTCGATGTCGTACGGGAGAAGTACGGTCCGCTCGACGCGGTCATCGACACCATCGGCACCCCGCAGACCATGGCGACCGCCATCCAGCTGCTGGGCCGCTTCGGTGTGCTGGTGATCGCCGGGCTCAGCGGTGGCGACGCCGCACTCGATCCGACCGCGATCGTCCGCAACCTGGTGACCGTGCGCGGCGTACGCGGCCGGTCGCCGCAGGCCGTCACCCGTGCCATCGAGCTCCTCTCCTCCGGCAGGACCGGCCTGGAGCGGATCCCGACGCACAACGTTCCCCTGGAGCAGGTCGGACAGAGCCTGCGCGACATGGACCAGGGCAAGGCTCCGCTCACCCCTCATGTCGTGATCGACCCGTGGCTGCGGGTCGACCCAACCCGCTCCGAGTCTGTGAAGGAGACCCGATGAACCCCCTGCGTAGGTCCTATGAGGCCCGTGTTCTCGTCGTGCCGCTCGGTCCTGGCAGCGCCCAGCTCGTCGACGAGCTGCGGAAGCTCGGGGTCGAAGGCGTCCAGATCCTGACCGGGCCGGACCCGGTCGAGGCGCTGACCAAGCCGCTGGGCGAGGGGGCCTGGGCGCCGCCGATGCCGGCCGGCACCAGCGCCGTCGCCGAGTCGGCCGACATGGTCGTCCTGGTCGGGAGCGACCTCACCGAGGTCCCCGAGCGGGTCGTACGCGAGGTGTGCACCGCGGCGCGCGAGGGTGGCGACCTGATCGCCGCCGTCCTCGTCGCCCCCGAGCACTGGCAGGAGCCGGCCGGCGCCTCGGCCATGATCACCCTGCGCCAGGAGGTCGACATGCTGGTGTCCGTACGCGGCCCCCAGCTGCTCGCCGCTCTGCTCGACGTGCTGCGCGGCGGTGCCCGCGCGGAGGCCGGCGCCGCGGCGGCGGAGAAGGAGATGTCGGCATGACCGGCGAGGAGCAGGACTTCTTCGAGGTCACCGTGCGGCAGGCGAAGCTGGAGGCCGACGGGGTGATCTCGCTCGAGCTGGTGCCCGACAGCGGTCTGCTGCCGGCCTACGAGCCCGGGTCGCATCTCGACATCGAGCTGCCCTCGGGCCTCGTCCGGCAGTACAGCCTGTGCAGCCCGCCGGCCGACCTGAGCTTCTACCGGATCGCGGTGCTCCGAGAGCCCGAGGGCCGCGGTGGCTCCGAGGAGGTCCACGAGACCGCACTGGTCGGTAAGCGGGTCCGCATCCGCGGTCCCCGTAACCACTTCCCGCTCGAGCCGTCTCCGCGCTACCTGTTCGTCGCCGGCGGCATCGGCATCACCCCGATGCTGGCGATGGTCATCCGCGCCGAGCGTGAGAAGTCGCCGTACGAGCTCGTCTACGTCGGCCGCCACCTCGAGTCGATGGCCTTCCGTGAGAAGCTCGCGACCGGGCCGAACGTCAAGGTCGTCGTCAGCTCGTCGACCGGTCGCCCCGACCTCGCCTCGCTCGTCGACGGCGTCAGCGACGACACCCTCATCTACGCCTGCGGCCCGATCTCGATGCTCAAGGAGATCGAGGAGATCTGCGAGAAGGCGGGGCGGTCCGGTCAGCTGCGGCTGGAGAAGTTCGCCTCCGACGGCGAAGCGCTGCTCGAAGCCTCGACCGGTGACTCCTTCGAGGTCGAGCTGCGCAGGTCAGGAACCGTCCTCACCGTCGGCTCCGACCAGGGTCTGCTCGAGGTCATCGAGGATCACTGCGACATCATGACCTCCTGCGAGGACGGCTTCTGCGGCACCTGCGAGACCACGGTCCTCGAGGGTGTCCCGGAGCACCACGACACGATCCTCAACGAGAAGGAACGGGCCTCCGGCAAGACCATGATGGTCTGCGTCGGGCGCTCGAAGAGCCCCCGGCTGGTGCTCGACCTCTGAGGGCGAGCACCACGGCGTCACGAGGCGGCCAGCTCGGCCTCGATGGCGCGCGTGGTGGCGAGGAGCTCGGGCAGGATCTCCTCGCGCAGCTGCTCGACCGAGGTGCGGTTGACATGGGTCGCGACGTTCACCGCAGCGATGGCGCGACCGTCGGGCCCGCGTACGGGGGCGGCGATCGAGCGCAGCGTCGGGTCGATCTCCTGGTCGGTGATGACGTAGCCGTCCTTGCGGGCCTGGGCGATCCTGCGGGCGAGCTCGTCACGGGCGACCGCGGTGCGTCCGGTGAGTGGCTCGGCATGCAGATGCTCGAGGTAGTCGCGCAGCGCCTCCGGGTCGAGATCGGCGAGCAGGACGCGACCGCTGGACATCGCGTACGCCGGCATCCGGGTGCCGACCGCGATGTTGACCGTCATCAGCCGATCCGCTTTGACACGGTCGACGTAGACGACCGTGTCGCCGTCCAGGACGGTCAGCGAGCAGGTGTCGCGCACCCGCTCGGCGAGCGAGGTCAGGTGAGGATGGAGCCGCGGGAGCCCCAGCCCCTCGAGGTACGCGTCGCCGAGCTCCATCACCTTGGGGCGCAGCTGGAAGGTGCGACCGTCGGTGCGGACGTACCCGACGCGTTCCAGGGTCAGCAGCAGCCGCCGGGCGGTGGCCCGGGAGGTGTCGGCGAGGGTCGCCACCTCGGCCAGGGACAGCGGCTGCTCGGCTTCGCTGAGGATGCCGATCACGTCCAGACCGCGCAGCAGTGATCCGACGATCTCCTCGCCCTTCGGGCTGGTCGTGGGCATGATCCGACCCTATCGGAGCCGGCGCAGCGACCGCCGCCGCTCGCCGGGGTCACCGACGAGACGCCGAGCACAAGGAACCGGCCACCTCCCCCGAGGTGACCGGTTCCGTACGCTCGAACCGGGAGGATCAGTCCGGGCAGGTGTTGCGGTAGTCGGACAGGTTGACCGAGGACGGCGCCGGGCAGAGGAACTGCGAGTAGCGGGTGTCGTCGTCGACGTACCTCTTCAGCCAGGTGACGAACAGGCGCCCTTGCCAGTCGTCGTCGGTGTTGGCGATGAGGTGGTCGCCGTTGTTGATCTCGCCGTACGCCTTCTCCCGCGCCCCGGTGGCCGAGGTGTAGAACGGGACCGAGTGCGACGACACCGGTGCGATCGTGTCCAGCTCCGCGCCGATGATCATGGTCGGGACCTGGATGCCGGGCCAGGTCTTGTCGGTATGCCAGGGCTGCAGCGCGACCGCGGCCTTGACCGAGGAGTCCTGGTTGGCCGCGGCGAGCGTGCCACCGCCGCCCATCGAGTGGCCCGAGACCGCGATCCGGGTCTCGTCCAGGCGTGAGGCGACGGCGGAGGAGGCGTCCTCCTTCAGATAGTCGACCGCGGCCAGGATCTGTGAGCCGCGGCTGTCGGGCTGGTCGTAGATGGTGTCGGTGTCGATCGCGAAGACCACGAACCCGTGCGAGGCGACCCGGCGGGCGATCGAGGAGTAGGCCGAGGACGTCGCGGTGAAACCGGGGGCGAGCACGACGCCGCCGTACGTCCCCTGGCTGGTCGAGGTGGGGTAGTAGATCGTCCCGCCGCCGAAGCCGATCACCAGCGAGGAGACCGAGGCGGTGGAGAGGGAGAACGTGCCGTTGTCCAGGACGCTGGCCGACGTCGGGTCCGGCCCGCGCTCGTAGGGGCTCTCCGCGTCGGCCGGCGCGACCAGACCGAAGAGGGGGAGAGTGACGGCCGCGGCGACCGCGGCGATCCGGAGAGAGAGTGACCTGAGGGGGTGTGATTCGAGCACCGAGCATGCTCCTTCGTCCATCCGGCCCGGGCTGTCCGGGTTCCGGTTGCTACTCGACGGTAGGGGCGCGGCCGCGCGGCGGGCACCGGCACAGGAACAGAACCTGTTTGTGCGGTTGTCACAAAACAGAAACAAGCGGCGTACGCAGGTGGGGCTGCGTACGCCGCTTGTTCTGTGCGGGTTGGTGCGATCAGCAGTAGAGGTTCCCGCCCGGGTCCACCCCGAGCAGCGAGGTGACCTCGGTGTAGTTGTCGACGCGGCTCTGCACCTGCCCCGGGTTGCCACCGTTGCACTCGATGGACCCGTTGATCGACCGGATGGTCTCGCCGAAGCCGGCGCCGTTGACCATCGCCGCGTGCGCGGTCATGGTGCCCGGGCCGTTCTGGGTGTTCCAGTACCAGAGCCCGGTCTTCCAGGCGACCGCCGGATCGGTGGCGACCAGGTTGGGGTTGTTCAGCAGGTCGATCCCGAGCGCGTCACCGGCGGCCTTGTAGTTGAAGTTCCAGCTCAGCTGGACCGGACCGCGGCCGTAGTACTGGTCGTTGCCGGCGGGGCAGCCGTAGGACTGATTGGGGTCGCAGTAGTGCGGGTAGTTGGCCTCGTTCTGCTCGACGACGTAGAGCAGGTCACCGGTCTCGTGGGCGACGTTGGCGATGAACGCGGCGGCTTCCCGCTTCTGGGTCGCCTCGTCCCCGGCATTGGTGAATTCCGGGTAGGCGCTGAGCGCCTCGACGAGACCCGCGTACGTGTAGAAGGGGTTGCGGTTGGGGAAGAGCTGGTTGAACTGCGCCTCGCTGACCGGGAACTCACCGGCCACCGGGGCCGGCGACTCCGGGTCGGTGGCAGTGCCGCCGATGTTCACGTCGATGCAGGCGTAGAAGGCGTTCGTCGTGTCGGCGACGTTCCAGACCGCGAGCACCTTCTGGCGGCCGGTGAACGAGCCGAAGTCGACCTGGTGCTCGACGGTGGCCGGCGGCTGCGCGCCGCCGTCGTCGAACTCGGCGATCTTGGTGCCACCGATGAAGTACTGCCAGGTGCTGGTGCTGTGCCGGGCGCTCAGCGACCAGCTGAACGTCTGGCTCCTACCGACGGGTGTGACCTGCCAGTTCTTCGAGTCGTCGTCGAGCTCCGCGAAGCGGGAGTTGCCGCCGGAGCAGCTGGTCAGGCCCTTCGGGCCCTCGACACTCTGCGGTTCGTACTTGATGTCCCCGCAGTCGACGGTGCCGGCAGCACACTGGGCCTGCCTGCTCGGGGGGTTCGAGATGTAGCCGTGCGCACTTGCGGGGCTCGTCGGCAACATGGCCAGGACGGGCGCCAGCAAGATCCCGCCGAGAACGGCGATCTTTGTCTTAGTACGCATTCCAAGCTCCTTGAGGGGGTTGAGATGGATGGCGATCGAGCCCCCACTGTAAGGTTCCTTTACAGTTACCGTCTAGACCCTGGGTGGACAAACACCGGCGCGGGCCCTTCAGTTGTTAAGTTGCTTTCCGTACGCCACCCCGACCCTCGAAAGGAGCGCCGCCGATGTCGAGACCGCTCAGGACACACCTGATCCGTGACACCAACGACCGCGCGGCGCTCGACCTGATGCTCTCGGACGGTCCGGTGACGAAGACCCGGCTCGGCGAGCTCGTCGGTCTCTCCAAGGTGACCGCGGGACAGCTGCTGATCCGGCTGGGTGAGCGTGGCCTGGTCGAGGTCGTCGGCACTCAGCAGGGCGGTCGCGGCCCCAACGCCGCGCTCTACGGCGTGGTCCCGTCGGCGGGCTATGTCGCAGCCCTCCACATCGGCCCCGACCAGATCACCGCGTCGGTCGCCGACATCACCGGCACCGAGCTCGCCACCGGTGCCCTCGACCCCCACGAGGCCTCCGACCCGGTCGAGGCGGTGCGGGCCACGGTCGCCGACGCCACCCGCAGCGCCGGCATCACCATGCCGCAGCTCCGCTGCCTCTCGATCGGTACGCCGGGCATGATCGACCCGCGCACCGGCGACATCCGCTTCGCCAACGACCTGCCGGACTGGCGCGCGGGCGTCCTCGCCGACCTCCGCCACAGCTTCCAGCGGCCGATACTGATCGAGAACGACGTCAACCTGGCCGGGCTAGCCGAGCAGTCCGCCGGAGCCTCCCACGGCGTCAAGGACTCGGTGCTCGCCTGGATCGACCGCGGCCTGGGGCTCGCGGTGATCGTCGACGGCCGCCTCCACCGCGGCGCCGGCGGCGGTGCCGGCGAGATCGGCTATCTGGCAGTTCCGGGCGCCTCCACGCCTCACGGCACCGACAGCCCGCAGCACGCGGCCTTCCAGTCGCTGGTCAGCGTCGAGGCCATGGACACCCTCGCCCGTGCGTTCGGGCTGGAGGGCAGCGGCGTGGACTGCGTCCGAGCAGCCGCCGGGGGCGACCCCGACGCCGAGCCGTTCCTGGAGGAGCTGGCCAGGCGGCTCGCCCTCGGCCTGGCGGGCATCTGCGTGGTGCTCGACCCCGAGCTGTGCGTGCTCGCAGGCGAGGTCGGGAGCGCCGGCGGGCCGGTCCTGGCCGCACGCGTACAGAAGGCGATCGCCGCCCTCGGCCCCAACGTCCCGACCGTCGTCCCCACCGAGATCTCGGGTGACGCCGTGCTCCGCGGCGCCCTTCAGATGGGTCTCGACACGGCCCGCGACGAGGTCTTCACCCACCAGGGCTGACCCCGACGAGGATCCGCCGGCGGTCAGGGGAACGCCCGATGCCATAGGTATTCTGCCTACATATCGTGGATGGCGTGACCACACAGATACGCGAGCGCCGACCACGCATCAGCCTCTTCTGCTTCCGAGCCGTCGCGGCTGTGACCGCGCTCTTCGCGATCGGGCAGCCGATCTTCATCGGCTCCTACTTCGCCGGCACCTTCGAGGCGTTGAGCCTCCACTCCGCGGGAGCGGCCGCGCTGCAGGGCCTCGGTCTGCTGCTGCCGGTCGCCGCGGGCGCCGTCGTCGCGATGCGCGGACGCTGGTGGTTCCTCATCTGGTCGGTCGCGCTCTTCTTCCTCATCCACGTCCAGGCGATCCTCGGCTACACCCGGGTCCTCCAGCTGCACGTCCCGGTCGGCGTCCTCACCGTCGGTGTGGCGGTGGCCGTGGCCATCGCCTCCCTGCGCCCCGGCGCCGGCAGCCCGCGGGAGGTCCGGCGATGAGGATCGGGAGACGCACCCTCCTCGGCGCCGGACTGGCCGCCCCGGTCGCCGGAGCACTGGTCGCGTGCGGCGAGGCCCCCGGGCAGACCGGACGGATCCTGCGCAGCGCGGCACGGCTGCCGAAGGCGTACGAGACCCCGCTGCCGTTGCCGCCGGTCAAGCGGCCCTCGGGCGGGATGATCGAGATCGCCCAGCGCACCGCGTCGGTGGAGATCCTGCCTGGGCTGCGGACCGAGATGATGACGTACGACGGGGTCTTCCCCGGGCCGACGCTGGAGACCCGCCGCGGCGAGGCGGTGACCGTACGCCACACCAACTCCCTCACCCTGCCCACCGCGACGCATCTCCACGGCGGGCACACCCCGGCGCAGAGCGACGGCTGGCCGACGGACCTGCTGATGCCGCCGGGCTTCGAGGCGCCGGCCGCTCATGTCGGGCACGGGAGCGGGCACGGCGGGCACGAGGCCATGGCCGACCCGAAGGCGCAGGTCAGGACGGGGAAGCGCGACTACCGCTATCCGCTCGAGCAGCCGGCGACGACGCTCTGGTACCACGACCATCGGATGGATTTCACGGCCCCGCAGGTGTGGCGTGGGCTGGCCGGCTTCCACATCGTCCGCGACGACGAGGAGGACGCGCTCTCGTTGCCGCGCAGCGAGCGGGAGCTGCCGCTGATGATCGCCGACCGGGCCTTCGACGAAGACGGCGCGCTGCGCTACCCGGCGCTCGACCCGGAACTGCTCGGCGAGCCCGGAGTCGAGGACCGCTACATGGCCGGCGTGCTCGGCGACGTCATCCTCGTCAACGGTGCCCCGTGGCCCGAGGCCGAGGTCGAGGCGGCGCAGTATCGGCTGCGGCTGCTCAACGCCTCCAACGCGCGCCGCTACACGCTCAGCCTGCGCACCGCCGACGGCAAGCCGGTCGAGTTCACGCAGATCGGCTCCGACGGCGGACTGCTCGCCGCCCCCGTCGAGCACGACCAGATCACGATGGCCTCGGGCGAGCGGTTCGACGTCGTCGTCGACTTCCGCTCGCTGCCACCGGGCACGACGGTCGAGATGCGCAACGGTCTCGGCTCCGGCCGGACCGCTCAGGTGATGCGGTTCCGCATCGGCAGGAAGGCGGCCGACGACGTCCGGATCCCGGAGCGCCTGGGCGACGTACCCGAGCCCGAGGAGCCCGCCGGTGCGGTCGTACGCAGGTGGCACTTCCGCCAGGCGAGCGTGCACGGCCGCCGCGGCTGGGGGATCAACGGCAAGCCCTTCGACCCGGCGGTCCCGCAGGCCCGGGTGCCGCGCGAGTCCACCGAGATCTGGGAGTTCTTCACCGACGCGCACCACCCGGTCCACGTCCACCTCTCGCCCTTCCAGGTCCTGCGCCGCGGCAACCGCGGCCCCGGCCCGATGGACCTCGGCTGGAAGGACACCGTCGACGTACGTCCCTACGAGGCCGTCCAGGTCCGGGTGAGGTTCGAGAAGTACGCCGGCCGGTTCCTGATCCACTGCCACAACCTGGAGCACGAGGACATGGCGATGATGGCCGGGTTCGAGACGATCTGACCCCGGCCGGCTGCGGTCACGATCGAGTGGCGAGGACCAGCGCGACGAGCGCGACGACCACCAGGACCGCGTTGAGCCACAGGTCGCGCCGCTCGCCGCGCGAGAGGTGGAAGAGCGTCGCGAGCACCTGCACGAGCGCGAGACCTGCCGCCGCCCAGATCGCCAGGCTCGGGGCGATGCCGGTGAGCGGCGGGAGGATCAGCCCCAGCGCGCCGGCGACCTCCACCACGCCTATCGCCCTGACTCCCGCCATCGGGATCGCCGTGCCCGCCCACGCCATCATGGGCGCCAGCTGCTCCTGGCTCCGCACCACCTTGATCCCGCCCGAGTACAGATAGAACGCCGCCAGCAACCCCGCGACGATCCCGTATGCGACCACCATGTCGAACTCCTTGGTTACGATGAGTAACTGACCGATCGAGATCCAGCATGACCGGCTTCCGGGAGGCGTACAAAAGGCACATCGGTGTGCCCGAGCGGACGGAGGGGCCCGATGTCGGACTACGAGAAGGCCTGCCTGATCAGGGGAGACGGCGGACGCGCGATCCGCGGCATCCTGGACCGGATCGGTGACAAGTGGAGCCTGCTGGTGATCGCCACCCTCGACGGAGGCCGGTCCCGGTTCGGCGACCTCAAGACGCGCGTCCCGGGCATCTCGCAGCGCATGCTCACCCTCACGCTCCGCCATCTGGAGCGCGACGGTCTGGTGACACGTACGAGCTATCCGGAGGTGCCTCCGCGCGTGGAGTACGAGCTGACCGACATGGGCCGGACCCTCGTCGGGCCGGCGGTGGGGCTGGCCGAGTGGGCGATCCGGCACAACCCCCGGATCGAGGACGAGCGCCGGCGCTACGACGCCCGTCAGAGCTGACCGGATCGATCAGCTCATGTCGAGGCGCTTCTCCATGTCGTCGAGGATCGACTCGACCCTCCGGTAGGTGTGGGAGCTGTAGGCCCCGATGCTGCGCTCGGTCGCGAGCGCCTCGCGCATCGCATCGAGGTAGCGCATCTGCAGGATCATCGTCTGCTCCATCACCGCCGGACGGAGTCTCGGCGCCTCCTGCACGCCCGCGAGCACCCGCGGGAGGATGCGGTCCTTGAGCTTCGTCACCAGCTTCGGGTCGATCGGCTCGCCATCGATGGTCTGCGAATCCAGCGGCCCGAGGGTGTCGACGGCCGACTCACCGACCTGACGCAACAGGGCGCGGAACGCATCGTGCCTGTCCTTGGCGCTCTCCGTGGTGAATCGCAACCGGCGGATCACAGCCGGGAGGGTGAGGCCGAAGAAGACGAGGGTGATGAGTGCGACCAGGAACGCGGCGAGCACGACGGTCGCCCGGTGCGAGGTGCCGGCCGGGATGGTCTGGGCCGCTGCGACCGTGACGACGCCGCGCATCCCGGCCCAGCCGATCACCAGGAAGCCGCGCCGGGTGATCGGCTCCCGCTCCTCGAAGTCGATGTCCGCCCGGCCCCGCGCCAACCGGTGCCGAGCGGCGGTGATCCGGGCGTCCTCCCGGTCGTCCGCAGGGGTCAGCGAGTCGAGCTTCTCCTCGAACTGGTCCAGACGGCTGCGTACGCCTTCCTGGCTCACCTCCCGGTCCCGGAGCGCGGGGCCGGCGAGGCCGACGAACCGGAGCACGACCAGCAGGCCCACGATGATCAGGACGAGCGCGGCCATCTCGCCGGGCGTGGTCTCACCCTGGGCGGCGTCGACGAAGTCCGGCAGCTGGTAGCCCATCGCCAGGAAGACGCCGCTCTCCAGGATGAAGCTGAAGGTCGTCCAGGTGGTGGCCTGGGTCTCGCGGTCGCGGGCGCTGAACCGGCGGCTGCCGAGACCGCCCGTCACCAGCCCGGCGATGACGACCGCGAGCACACCGGACGCGTTCAGCTCCTCGGCCGGGAAGTAGGCGATGAACGGCACCGCCAACGAGATCGTCGTGTTGAGCACCGGATCGTCCAGACGCTGGCGGAGCAGCACGGTGATCCAGCCGACCACGCCGCCGATCACGACCGCGCCCAGCACCGCCCAGCCGAACTCGAGCGTCGTACGCCACAGCGAGAAGGAGCCGGCCACCGCGATCCCCGCGACAGCCGTCCGCAGGACGACCAGGGCGGAGGCGTCGTTGACCAGGCTCTCGCCCTCCAGCACCGTCATCACCCGCGGCGGCAGCCCGGCCCGGCGCCCGATCGCCGTCGCCGCCACCGCGTCGGTGGGACTGACGACCGCGCCGAGCGCAACCGCGAGCGGGAACGAGATCTCCGGGAACAGCCAGTGGACGACCGCGCCGATCACCAGGGCCGAGACGATCACCATCACGACCGAGAGCCAGCTGATCAGCCGGAGGTTCCGCCGGAAGTCGATCACCGGCAGGTTGACCGCGGAGGAGTAGAGCAACGGCGGAAGTACGCCGGCCAGGATCAGCTCCGGGTCGAGCTCGATCGCCGGCACCCCGGGCAGATAGCTCGCCCCGATCCCGAGCCCCACGAGGAGCAGCGGCGCCGCCACCCCCGTACGCCGCGCGAACACCGACGCCGCGATCATGATCGCCAGCGCCGCCCCGACGATCAGCATCACCCGATGGTCCATGCCCATGAGCCTAAGCGCGGCCGCGGCGGGATCAGTCGAGCGGCTTGCCGGGCTGGTCGTGGGTGGCGCAGTGGATGCCGCCGCCACCGGTGGCGATGGTGTCGATGTTCACCGGCACGATGTCGCGACGGGGAAAGTGCTCCTGCAGGATGCCTCGCGCACGGTCGTCGGCCCTCCTGTCACCGAACTCGGGCAGATAGACGGCATCGTTGCCGATGTAGAAGTTCGCGTACGTGCAGAGGAAGTCGTCGCTGTAGCCCCGGATCCGGTAGGGATCGGGCTGAGGCAGGTCGATGACCTCGAAGCGGCGGCCCTTCGCGTCGGTCGCCTCGCTCAGCACGGACATGGCCTGGTCCGACGAGCGGGACCAGGAGTCGGCGGGTGTGCCGGGGAAGGCGCGGTCCAGGAGGATCACGCCGGGCGCGGTGAACCGTACGAGGCTGTCGACGTGTGCGTCGGTGATGTCCTCGCCACGCACGCCCTTCAGCCAGATCACCTTCTCCATGCCGAGGACCTCCTCGAGCTCGGCCTCGATCTGGTCGCGGCTCTTCCCGGGGTTGCGGTTGTCGTTGACGATCGAGCTCTCGGTGATGAGGAGCGTGCCCTCGCCGTCCGTCTCGAAGGAGCCGCCCTCGGCGACGAGAGGCGCCCGCTCGCGGGGGATCTCGTACTCCGCGAGCAGCCTCCGGCCGACCCGGGCGTCGTTGTCGTGAACCTGCTTGTCGCCCCAGCCGTTGAAGTTGAGGTCGACACCCACGGCCTCTCCGCCCTCTTCGACGAAGAGCGGCACGGTGTCACGGGCCCACAGGTCGTCGACGGCGAGCGGGATGACCTCGACGTCGGCACCGCACGCCTTCTGCGCCGCGGCCACCTGATCCGGGCGGGCCAACATCACGACGTACTCGTACTCCGCGATCGCCCGGGCGAGGCGCGCGATGTCCCGCCGTACGTGACGGAGGTCTTCGCCCCAGACGGTCTCCAGCGCGGGCCACGACATGAACGTGCGGGCGTGGCTCCCCCATTCGGCACCGAGGCGGCGCGCGGCGGTCGATCTGCTCGGATCGCCGGGTCCGCACGCCGCGGTGCCGAGGGCGAGCGCGCCGATCCCGGCGAGTGCGCGCAGAGCGGCCCGGCGTGAGAGGCGGAAGTCGGGCAACGGGTCTCCGATCGTGAGGGGATGTCCCTGTTGACCGAATTCTCAGTCATGACGAGCGCAGAAGTCCTGCCAGCACCTGCAACCAGCGAGGACCAGCCGGCAGCACGCCCTCGCGAGTGTGCAGCCCGAGCTGATGGAACACCTCGGGGCAGCTGCAGGTGTGGATCACGGTCTTCATGGATCGTCCTCTTCCTCGGGGTCACATGGTCTTCAGGGAGCCCGACACGGTGCGGGTCGGGCGTGCCGCGACGGAGCATTCGGCGCACCACCGGCGGATGTCCTCGGACCGCAGCTGCCAGAAGGCGTGCCACCCCTGGGCCGGAGCACCGCAGATGGTCACCTGGGTGCCGATGCGCTTGAGATGCGCCTCGCCCCAGGGGGCCGGAGCCGCGGTCCTGGCAGGCTGGCGGTGCCTGGCCACGATGATCCAGCTGCGCCCGATCGTCCTGGGATCGACGCCGGTGGCGGGCACGGCCATCTCATCCCTCCGCGATCAGCGCCATGACGCTCGGGTCGCTGAGCGTGGTGGTGTCGCCGACGTCCCTGCCTTCGGCGACATCGCGCAGGAGGCGGCGCATGATCTTCCCGGACCGCGTCTTGGGCAGCTCCGGGACGATTCTGATCTGCCGCGGCTTCGCGATGGCCCCGATCTCCGTGGCCACATGGCCGCGGAGCTCCTGGATCAGCGCCTCGCCGGTGTTGCCGTCCCCGGAGCGCAGGATCACGTAGGCGACGACCGCCTGGCCGGTGGTCTCGTCGGCGGCACCGACGACGGCTGCTTCGGCGATCCGCGGGTGGGAGACCAGGGCGGACTCGATCTCGCTCGTGGAGAGGCGGTGACCGGACACGTTCATCACGTCGTCGACGCGGCCCAGGATCCAGATGTCGCCGTCCTCGTCCTTCTTGGCGCCGTCACCGGCGAAGTAGTAGCCGAGGTCCGCGAAGCGGGTCCAGTACGTCTCGACGAAGCGGTCGTCGTCCTGCCACAACGTGCGCAGCATGGCGGGCCACGGCTTGGTGAGGACCAGGTAGCCGCGCGACCCGTTCGGCACCGAGCGACCCTCCTCGTCGACCACGTCGGCGCCGATGCCGGGCAGCGGCCGCATCGCCGAGCCGGGCTTGCCGGCGGTCACCCCGGGGAGGGGGCTGATCATCATCTGACCGGTCTCGGTCTGCCACCAGGTGTCGACGACGGGACAGCGGTCACCACCGATGACGTTGCGGTACCAGAGGTACGCCTCGGGGTTGATCGGCTCGCCGACCGACCCGAGGAGCCGCAGCGAGGTGAGGTCGTACCCGTCCGGGATCTCGCGTCCCCACTTCATGAACGTCCGGATCGCCGTCGGGGCGGTGTAGAAGAGGGTCACGCCGTACTGCTGGATGATCTCCCACCAACGACCCCGGTGCGGGCTGTCGGGCGTGCCCTCGTAGAGCACCTGGGTGACACCGTTGGCGAGCGGGCCGTAGACGATGTAGCTGTGACCGGTGACCCAGCCGATGTCGGCGGTGCACCAGTAGACATCGGTGTCGGGCTTGAGGTCGAAGACGGCATGGTGGGTGTAGGCCGCGCCGGTCAGGTAGCCACCGGTGGTGTGCAGGATGCCCTTGGGCTTGCCGGTCGTGCCCGAGGAGTACATGACGTACAGCGGGTGCTCGGAGTCGAACGCCTCGGGCGTGTGCTCCGGGGAAGCAGCGTCGACGACGTCGTGCCACCACAGATCGGTGGCGTCGTCGAAGGGCACGTACTCCCCGGTGCGGCGCACGACGAGGACGTGGTCGACCGGGCTCTTGCCGCCCAGCCGCGCCAGGGCGGCGTCGACGGCCGGCTTCAGCGCCGACGGGGCCCCGCGGCGGTAGCCGCCGTCGGAGGTGATGACCAGCTTGGCCCGGCAGTCCTCGATCCTCGAGGCGAGCGCCTCGGCCGAGAACCCACCGAAGACCACGGTGTGGGTCGCTCCGATGCGGGCGCAGGCCAGCATCGCGACGATGGCCTCGGGGATCATCGGCAGGTAGATCGCGACCAGATCGCCACTGACCACTCCGAGGTCGGTCAGCGCGTTGGCGGCCCGGGACACCTCGTCCTGGAGATCGGCGTAGGTGAGGTCCCGGGTGTCACCGGGCTCGCCGACGAAGTGGAAGGCCACCTTGTCACCGCGACCGGCCTCGACGTGTCGGTCGACGCAGTTGTACGCCGCGTTGAGCTTCCCGCCCACGAACCACCGCGCGTGGGGCGCGTCGGACCAGTCCAGCACCTCGGTGAACGGCTCGGCCCAGGTCAGACGCTCGGCCTGCTCCGCCCAGAAGCCCTCGACGTCGGAATCGGCCCGGGCGTACGCCGCTTCGGTGACGTTGGCGGCAGCGGCCAGGGCGGCGGGCGGCTCGAAGCGGATCGGATGGTCAGTGCTGAGCAGTTTCTCGGTCAAGGCTCTGCGCCTCCTCGTCGGTGAACAGTCGAGATCGGATCAGGAACCGCACGCCCTCGGGCGCCTCCAGGGAGAAGCCGGCGCCGCGTCCAGGGACGACGTCGATGGTGATGTGGGTGTGCGACCAGTACTCGAACTGCGCACGCGACATCCAGACGGGCACCCGGTGGTCCAGCCCGATGTCCAGGTCGCCGAGGTGGATGTCGGCGTCGCCGAGCAGGAAGTCACCGTTCGGGTAGCACATCGGGGCCGAGCCGTCGCAGCATCCACCGGACTGGTGGAACATGACCGGCCCGTGGATACCGACGAGGCGGCGGAGCAGAGCCGCCGCCTCGTCGGTCACGGCGACCCGCGCCGGAAGGGAGGAGGCGTGGGTCGCGCTCATCAGAAGAACCCGAGTGCGTCGGGGCTGTAGCTGACGAGCAGGTTCTTGGTCTGCTGGTAGTGGTCCAGCATCATCTTGTGGGTCTCGCGGCCGATGCCGGACTGCTTGTAGCCACCGAAGGCCGCGTGGGCCGGGTAGGCGTGGTAGCAGTTCGTCCAGACCCGGCCGGCCTTGATCTCCTTGCCGGCCCGGAAGGCCTGCGACCCGTCGCGCGACCATACGCCGGCGCCGAGGCCGTACAGGGTGTCGTTGGCGACCTTGAGGGCGTCGGCCTCGTCGTCGAAGCTGGTCAGCGAGACGACCGGCCCGAAGATCTCCTCCTGGAAGATCCGCATCGAGTTGTCGCCCTCGAAGACGGTCGGCTGCACGTAGTAGCCCTCGGCGAGGTCGCCCTCGAGGATGTTCCGCTCGCCACCGGTGAGGACCTTGGCGCCCTCGTCCTTGCCGATCTCGATGTAGGACAGGATCTTCTCGAGCTGGTCGTTGCTGGCCTGGGCACCGATCATCGTGGTGTCGTCGAGCGGGTTGCCCTGCTTGATCTTCTCGACGCGGGCGATGGCGTCGCCGACGAAGTCGGAGTACATCGAGCGCTGGACGAGCGCACGCGACGGGCAGGTGCAGACCTCGCCCTGGTTGAGGGCGAACATCGTGAAGCCCTCGAGCGCCTTGTCGTAGAAGGCGTCCTTCTCCGCGGCGACGGAGTCGAAGAAGATGTTCGGGCTCTTGCCGCCGAGCTCGAGGGTCACCGGAATGATGTTCTGGCTGGCGTACTGCATGATCAGGCGGCCGGTGGTGGTCTCACCGGTGAAGGCGACCTTGGCCACGCGCGGCGAGGAGGCCAGCGGCTTGCCGGCCTCGACGCCGAAGCCGTTGACGACGTTGAGCACGCCGGCGGGCAGCAGGTCGCCGACCAGCTCCATCAGCTTGAGGATCGACCAGGGCGTCTGCTCGGCCGGCTTCAGGACCACGCAGTTGCCCGCGGCGAGCGCCGGGGCGAGCTTCCAGACCGCCATCAGGATCGGGAAGTTCCACGGGATGATCTGGCCGACCACGCCCAGCGGCTCGTGGAAGTGGTACGCCACGGTGTTCTCGTCGATCTCACCGATGGTGCCCTCCTGGGCACGCAGCACTCCGGCGAAGTAGCGGAAGTGGTCGATGGCGAGCGGGATGTCGGCGGCGAGCGTCTCGCGGACCGGCTTGCCGTTCTCCCAGGTCTCGGCGACGGCGATCGCGGTGAGGTTCTCCTCCATCACGTCGGCGATCTTCAGCAGAGTGTTGGCCCGCTCCGTCGTCGAGGTCTTCCCCCACGACGGAGCGGCAGCATGTGCGGCGTCCAGGGCAGCCTCGATGTCCTCGGCCGTGCCCCGGGCGATCTCGGTGAACGGCTTGCCGTTCACCGGCGAGATGTTCTCGAAGTAGGCACCCTTGACCGGGTCGACCCACTGGCCGCCGATGTAGTGGCCGTAGCGGCCTTGGACGGTGACCAGCGAGTCGGGCTGGCCAGGAGCTGTGTATACGGTCATCGGGACTTCTCCTCAGGCAGTTCAGGCATTGGGGCGTGATCGTGGTCACAGACGCTAGAAACGCCGAGGTTGCAGCAACGTTGCGACCACCGGACGCCGGCGAAGATCGACCGAAGCAACGTGAATGCAACCTTCAAATGTGACCCTCATCACTTGAGGAGGTCGGGATGAACCACACTGAGCAGAACCCCTCGATGCGCGCAGCCGTGGCTGACTCATGGCACCGATCCGCTGCCGCCGGGGTGACCGCGGACGACACGTCCGCGCCGATCACGCTCCCCGAGGACCAGCTGAGGGACATCCGCGCGGCCCATCCGCTGGCGCGGGTGTTCCCGCTCCTCGACGACGTGCTCGGGCAGGCGGCGCGCGACTGCGACGCGATCATGGCCGTCTCGGACGAGGCCGGTCAGCTGCTCTGGGTGTGCGGTGCTCCGGCGGCGCTCCGGCGCGCGGAGCGGATCGGTTTCGTCGCGGGGAGCAACTGGGACGAGCGCCTGGCCGGTACGAACGCGCCCGGGCTCGCGCTCCGGCTCGATCGGCCGACCAGCGTCGTCGCCGCCGAGCACTTCCGGCGCTCGGTGCAGCAGTGGAGCTGCGCCGCGACCCCGATCCACGACCCGGGCGACTCACGCCTGCTCGGCGTCCTCGACATCACCGGCGGCGACTCCATCGTCGTACCCCAGACGATGGCGATGGTCCGCGCCGCGGCGAGGCTGGCGGAGTCCGAGCTCGCCCGCGAGCAGCTGCTGCCGCGGCAGCCCGAGACACGACCGGGCTGGGCACGCATCGCGGTGGAGACGCTCGGCCGTCAGGACCTGCTGCTGTCGATCGACGACGGGCGCGGACATCGCGCGCAGCTGCGGCTCTCCCCCCGCCACAGCGAGATCTTCCTGCTCCTCGCCAGCGCCCCGCGCGGGCTCTCGGGCGACGAGCTCGCGGTCCTGCTGTACGAGGACGACGGCGGCTCCTCGACGCTCCGCGCCGAGCTGAACCGGCTGCGCAACCTGCTCGGGGAGGAGTTCCTCGCCTCCCGGCCCTACCGGCTCACGACCGAGGTGACCGGCGACTGGCTGGGCGTGGAGGCACGACTCGCGGTGGGCGACGTCGCGGGCGCGCTCCGCTGCTATCGCGGCCCGATCCTGCCGCGCTCGGTGGCGCCCGGCGTGGTCCGGCTCCGCGAGACGCTGGCGCAGCAGCTGCGCGCGGCGGTGCTGCAGTCGGGTCAGCCCGACCTGGTCTCGACCTGGACGCGGTCGGCGTGGGGTGCCGACGACTACGAGATGTGGCTCCGGCTCCGGGCCCTGCTGCCGTCCGGCTCCCCGTTGCTGGCGCTCGCGGACGGCCAGATCGCCCGGCTGGACCGCGAGGTCGGTCTCTGAGATGGCCGTCGGAGCGGCGCCGACGACGGCGGTGATGGCACGCACCTGGGAGCTGGCTCCTCGCCAGGAGCAGGTCCCACCGACCAGCGCCCCGCTGGACCAGGTCGTGAAGTTCCAGGCGCCCGAGGTGGTCTTCGGGCACAACTCGCTCGAGGAGGCGGGCTATGCCGCCTCCCGGCTGGGGGCCCGGCGACCGTTCGTCGTCACCGACCCCGGCATCGTCGAGGCCGGCTGGGTCGACGAGCTGCTCCGGCTGCTCCGGGCCGAGGGTCTCGTCCCGGTGCTGTGGACCGAGGTCACGCCGAACCCCAAGGACCACGAGGTACGCCGCGCCTACGAGCGCTACGTCGAGGCCGAGGCCGACGTCATCGTGGCCATCGGCGGCGGCTCCTGCATGGATGCGGCCAAGGGTGTCGCGGTGCTCTCGGGCAACGGTGGCGACATCCTCGACTACGCCGGGATCGACCAGATCGCGCGCCCGATCCCGCCGATGCTGATGATCCCCAGCACCTCGGGGACCGGCGCCGACGTCTCCCAGTTCTGCATCGTCACCGACACCGACCGCCGCGTGAAGATCACGATCATGGGCCGCGCCCTGGTGCCCGATGTCTCGATCACCGACCCTCGGCTGCTGACCACCATGCCGGAGGCGCTCAACGCCGCGACCGGTCTGGACGCGCTCACCCACGGCATCGAGTCGTACGTCTCGCTGGCGCACAACCCGCTGGCCGACGGCCACGCGATCAGCTCCGTCGCACTCGTCTGCCGGCACCTACGCTCGACCGTCACCCACCCGGGCGACATGGAGCACCGCGCGATGATGGCGCAGGCGAGCCTGCAGGCGGGCCTGGCCTTCACCAACGCGATCCTCGGCGCGACCCACGCGATGAGCCACCAGGTCGGCGGGCTGCTCGACGCCCCGCACGGCGTGGTCAACGGCGTCCTGCTCCCGCACGTGATCCGCTACAACGCGCGCTCGGTCCCCGATCGGTTCGTCGGCCTCGCCCGAGCCGCCGGCCTGCCGGTCGACGGCGTCCCCGGTGACGTCGCGGCCGAGATGCTCGCCGATCACGTCAGACGCCTGGCCGACGATGTCGGCGTACCCCGGCGGCTGCGGGACCTCGGGGTGACCGACACCGATCTCGACACCCTGTCGGTGACGACGCTCGACGACGCCTGCCTGACGACGAATCCGCGACCGGCGAGCCG
Organism: Nocardioides sp. NPDC059952; assembly: GCF_042730435.1. Classification (NCBI taxonomy): domain Bacteria; kingdom Bacillati; phylum Actinomycetota; class Actinomycetes; order Propionibacteriales; family Nocardioidaceae; genus Nocardioides; species Nocardioides sp. NPDC059952. Next base: position 55,774 of record NZ_JBHWLY010000005.1, read on the forward strand.
CGCCGAGATCCACGCGCTCTTCCGGACTGCGCTATGAGCGCGCCCGATCTGGCGGCACTGACCGGCGTACGTTCCGGCAAGCGCTCCTATTACCGTGCGTTCCTGCGCTCGGACGAGCGGATGCAGCAGGCCGTACGCGCCATGGACTCGATCTCGCGGGCGCTGGTGCGCACGGTCGAGGGTCCGCGGGCGCTCCTGGAGGAGGTGGCCCGCGCCGCCGCGGTGCACCTCGCCGCGGAGTGGACGATCCTGGCGCTGGCCGACGGCCATCTGCCCGGCGCGAGACCGAGGTTCATCGTCGTCGGCCATGACGGCCGGGTGGTCGGTGACGAGGAGGAGCTCCCCGGAGTCGTACGTCGCGAGCTCGGCGCGATCCGTGCCGGACATGCGACCGGGGCGCCCGGGCCGGCTCGCTGGGTCCGGGTGCCGATGACGCTGGAGAGCGTCATGATCGGCAGCCTGGTCGGTCTCCACGGGCTCGCCGACGACCCGGAGCCCGGGGACCTGTCGGTGCTGCGGATCCTGGCCAACGAGGCCGCGGTCGCGCTGCACACCTCGGAGCAGTACCAGGCCGGGCTCGCCCAGCACCGCCGCGCCCAGCGGCTCTACGACGAGGTCGGTGCCCGGGAGCGCGACCTCGAGCAGCGGACCCGCGAGCTGCGCCAGGCCGAGGAGCGGCTGCTGGTGGCGCGACAGCGAGAGCTGGTCGACCACGAGCGCCACCGCATCGCGCGAGAGCTCCACGACAGCGTCACCCAGTTCGTGCTCTCGGCGGGGATGTCGGTCGAGATCGCGCGCGGCGAGACGGAGGACCTCGGACCGGCCGGCGAGCGGATCACCGAGCTCCTCGGCACCGCGAAGCAGCTCACCCAGGACGCCGTCGAACAGCTCCGGCGGGCGATCTACGCGCTGCACCAGCCGCACCGAGACACGGTGTCCTCGCTGCCCGAGCTGCTGCACGAGGTCGCCGAGCACCACCGTCCGCACCTGGACGTGTCGGTGCGGGTGGAGGGCGAGGTGTGCCCGATGCCCGCGGAGGCCAAGCACGACATCGCCCGCGCGGTCGGCGAGGCGCTCTTCAACGTGGCGATCCACGCCGAGGCCAGCCAGGCGGTGCTCCGGCTCCGCTACCGCAAGCACGAGCTCTACGTCGGGGTCGCCGACGACGGCTGCGGCGATCCGGGCCTGCTCGCCCGGAAGCTGCGGCTCGAGCGCGGCGCCTCGGTCGACGGCAGGCACCGGGGCCTGGCGAACATCGAGACCCGGATCGGCGAGCTCGGCGGCACCGTCGCGTTCCGGCGCTCGCACCTCGGCGGCGTGCGGGTGGAGCTGCGGGTGCCGCTGCCGGTCGTCGACCGCGGCCGAGGAACGATCTGCGGGCTCATCGAGGACCCGCAGCAGCCGCTCGAAGGGATGGACCCATGAACACGCTCAGCCCGCCGCAGGCGGTCCCCGACCAGGCCACGGCCGGCATCGACGTACTGCTGGTCGATGATCACGCGATCGTCCGTCAGGGTCTGCGCTCGATCCTCGAGCGCGAGCCCGGCCTCCGGGTCGTCGCGGAGGCGGCGACGGCGGCCGAGGCGCTGGCTCGGGTCAACAGCGCTCGTCCGGACATCGTGCTGCTCGACCTGAAGCTCTCCTCGTCCTCGGACGCCGAGGGCCTCGAGCTGTGCGCCGCGTTGACCCAGCGGCACCCGGAGGCGCTGATCCTCGTGCTGACGACGTTCCTGGACGAGCAGCTGGTGATGCAGGCGATCCGCGCCGGCGCCCGCGGCTACGTCGTCAAGGACGTCGACACCACCGGGCTGGTCCGCGCGATCCGGGACGTCGCGAGCGGCGGGAGCGCCTTCGACGCGCGCTCGGCGGCGGCGATGATCCGTGGCGTGAACATGCCGGTGACCAGCGACGACTCCGAGCTCACCGCCCGCGAGCTCGAGGTGCTGGAGCTGCTCGCGCACGGGCTGTCGAATCGTGCGATCGGCCACCGGCTCTACATCTCCGAGACCACCGCCAAGTTCCACGTGGGCAACATCCTGCGGAAGCTGGGCGTCAGCCGCCGGGCCGAGGCGGTGTACGAGGCGTCCAAGCTCGGCCTCCTCTGACCCGGAGGTTGTTGTCGGCTCGCTGGCCGCCTTCTTGTGGGGAGGCTTGATGTGTGTCCGTCTGGTCTCGTGCCTGGGTTCCAGCGCGGGTGGGGCCAATACCGTGTCTGGGTTGGGAGATTTTGAACCAGGGTGTCTGGGTTGGGTGCCATTTGCCTGACTTGCCTGGGTTCCAGCAGCGGCCTGGGTTTGGGTTGGGATACCTGTCCCTGATCGGGTTTTCTGCCTGTTTTCGATGGCTTGGGTTGCGTACGTGTGGTAGGCTCGGCACAGGCGTTAACGTGATGGCCGACCACCTCTCAAAGAGGCGTGCCTTTCTACCCGAGACACAACGGGTGTGGGGTAATCCAGGGGAACCAGGGGCGTGCACGCTGAGCTGCGAGGGTAAGTAATAGCCCGTACTGCCGGGCCTCCGAGACCAGCGAACCAGAACACACCTGCGTCAGCGGGTGTGAAGAGTTCGTACGTCGGGAGGTGACCGTGATGACCACGCTGCAACAGCCCCAGCATCCTGTGCTCGGGGCGGTGGTCGCGATCACGACCTCCCTCGAGCAGGTTGCTGAGGCGAACCCGGCGTTCATGGCCACCGACCAGAAGGCCGCCACCCTGCTCGAGATCGCCCGCGCCAAGGCGCAGCTGGCTGAGCTCGAGCTCCGGGTGCTCGCCACCGCTGATGATGTGGCCGCAGAGTCCGCGGCCCGGGATGTCGCGGCGTGGCTGCATCACCACACCCACCAGCGCCCCGAGACCCTGCGCGCCGACCTGCGGCTCGCCGATGCCCTCGACCGGACCTACCACCGGGTCGCGGCGGCGATGCGGGCCGGCGACTGCAACTCGGCCCAAGCGCAGGTGATCGTCGCCGCCCTCGACGATCTCCCGGCCGGCCTCGACCCGGAGATCAGGACGAAGGCGGAGGAGACCCTGGTCGGCTACGCCACCGAGTTCGACCCCGCCCAGCTACGCCGGCTGGGGCGCCGGATCCTGGACGTGATCGCCCCCGAGATCGCCGAGGCCGAAGAAGCCCGACGCCTCGCGGCCGAGGAGGCCCACGCCCGCAAGAAGACCCGACTGGCCATGCGCCGCCTCGGAGACGGCACCACCCGGATCTCCGCCGTGGTCCCGGATGCGGCCGCGGACCGGTTGGCCACCAACCTCGAAGCCTTCGCCTCACCCCGACGCGATGACGGCACCCGCACCGAGACCGGCGACTACCTGCCCTACGACCGCCGCCTGGGGCTCGCGTTCTGCCAGCTGTTGGAGACCCTCGACCCGGCCCGGCTCCCGATCCATGGCGGGGACGCGACCACGGTGATCGTCACCATCGACATCGACCAGCTCCGCACCGAGGCCGGCATCGGCAACCTGGTTGGCGGGAGCCCGATCACCGCAGCCGAAGCCCGGCGCCTGGCCTGCACCGCCTCGATCATCCCCGCCGTCCTCGGGCATGACTCCGAGGTCCTCGATCTCGGGCGTAAGGAACGGTTCTTCAGCGCCGCCCAACGCCGCGCCCTCCTGCTCCACTCAGCGACCTGCGAGGCCGAAGGCTGCGACATCCCCGGCACCTGGGCCGAAGCCCACCACTGGATCGCCTGGGCCAAAGGCGGCGCCACCGACCTCGACAACGCCGCCCTCTTCTGCGCCCATCACCACCACCGCGCCCACGACTCTGAGTATCTCCACGAACGCCTCCCCAACGGCGACGTCCGCTTCACCAGACGCACCTAGGCCGACCGATCAGAGCCAGCCCACCACCCCCGACCCGGCGCATCTGCCCACCCGAACCCGCCGAGTCGGCGCATCCGTGGCGCTTCTTGCGGACGATTCGCCAGACCCACGAAGTGGTGCGTCCCGGAAGTTCCTGGGTGCGCCAACCGATCAGGAACTTCCAAGACACGCCTCTAGGTCACGGCACCGGCAGGACCGTGCGGTCCCAGGTCGTGTTCACGATGATCGCGGCGGAGGCGTAGAGCGCCACCAGGGCGTCGAGGATCAGCAGATAGCCGGCGGTCCGGCCGAGGGCTGCGCTGCCGAGGAACGACCCGAACGCCGCGAGGTAGAAGACCCCGGCCAGGAGCACGAAGATCACGATCGTGGTGGTGTTGGTGCGGAGTGCCGCCAGCAGCATGTACGACGTGAACACCGCCCACGCCAGCAGGAACATCCCCGTGATCGTCTCCCCGCCCGCGGTCACCATCGGGCCGTAGAACTGCACGAGCAAGGCGTAGGAGAGCCAGAACCCGGCGTACGCGGTGAACACCAGGGCAGGGAACGTCTCACCTCGCCGGAAGTGGACCAGGCCGGCCACGAGCTCGGTCGCGAAGCCCAGCGCCAGCGCGAGGGGCAGGACTGCCGGCAGCGCGGCAGCGTCCACGATCCCCGACATCACGGTGGCCAGGACGAGCGCCGAGATCCCGAAGCTGGCCAGACCGAGAGGGAACGGGTCGCCCCACGTCGCCGGCGCGACGGCTCGAGTGGTCGGTACCTCTGCATCGATGGATGTGTTCGTCATCAGTTCCTCCAGGGATTCAACCGTCGTCCGGCTGGGCCACGGTTCTCCGAAAGTAGTGACGTACGACACACCCGCGGACCCGCCGAGTGGGCGGTCGCGCACCTGCCCTCGGGTAGGTCTCCAGCGCCGTCGCGTACGGCCGATGGACAGGTCGGACCGGGCTCTGACCAGGCCTGACGCGGCAGCAGCAGGATGGCTGCGGGTGCGCGTCGTCGACGGACAGGTCGACCGGTGAGGAACGATCAGCGGTCGGTGTCGATGATCAGCCAGCCGCCGTGGTGCTCGATCACCCGGTGCGGGCGTCCCGAGGCCGCGCCCCAGGCGGCGAGGTCCTCCAGCGACACCGTCCGGACGTGTCCCCAGGTCTCGTCGGGCTCGTCCTCGAGAGGTACCGCGATCACCACGCGGCGTCGCGCCACCCGGATCGCCTCCGCGACCGCCCGGTCGCCGAGGTCGGGCTCGAGGTGCTCGAGCAGGTGGATCAGGAGCACGTTGTCGGTCGCGCCGCCCTGCCACGGCAACCTCGTGGCGTCCGCCGCGCGGGCGGCCAGGGGGATGTCGAGCCGGGCTGCCGCGGCGTTCAGCAGCGCGACGGTGCCGGCGGAGATGTCCGAGGCGGTCACCTGCCGTCCGGCGGAGGCCAGCCGGAGCGCGAGGAACCCGAAGCAGCAGCCCACCTCCAGGACGGAGCCGCTCGCGAGCTGCTGCTCGACGAAGCGGTAGACGGGGGCGTACTCGGCGACGGTTCCGTGCGGAGCGCCGGCGCCGCCGGGCCGGCGCAGCTCCTGCTCCACGCGCCGCAGGGTGTTGCGGTAGAACGCGGACCAGGCCTGCTCCGGATCGGGAGCGCTGCTGACCACGACGCCGGTGAAGAGCCGCTCGAACAGGTCCGGGCCACGGAGCCAGCCCGGCTGGAACAGCTCCTCGGCCAGCAGACCGGAGAGGTCGTCGTCGATCTGGTCCGTACGCAGACAGTGGATCAGGTGGACCTGGTCCCCCTCGCGGTGCACGTCGAAGTGGCGGGTGCGGATCGTCCCGAGCTGGCGCCGCGGGCGGGTGCCCTGCCAGGACCGGACGCTCACCACCCCGTCCTGGTAGACCCCGGCCTCGGGGCCCGGCCGCAGCGCGTCGATCACCGCCAGGCGGCTGGGCGGTGTGGTCATCGGCCGACCGACATCGCCTGGGTGACGTTGTCCAGCCCGCGCAGGTTCCGGACGACCTGGACCTTGTCGCACCACTCCGCGTACTCCGGCAGGTCACAGCCACCGAGCGCCCACGAGTAGCGCGGCTCGGGGGTGAGCCAGATCGTCAACCGGGCGCGCCGGGTGAGCTCCTCGAAGGCGGCGAAGCCGGGATCCTTGCCGTTGCCGCGGCCGTCACCGAGGATCACCAGCGTGGTCCGCCGGTTGACGGCCGAGCCGAACTGCTCGAGGAACTGCTCGAACGAGGAACCGTAGTCCGAGTCCGCGTCCACGTCGAGCACGCCTCCGGCCGGCAGGCCCGCCAGCACCAGGGACAGCGCGTCCTCGATCCGGTGCTCGGCGAACAGGTCGGTGATCTCCACCAGGTCCTTCACGAACGCGAAGGACCGGACAGAGGTGGCGACCGACTGCAGGCTGTGCAGCAGGTGCAGCGTGAAGCGGGCGGTGGAGCGTACGGACAGGGAGACGTCGCAGAGCACGAGCAGCCGGGGCCGGTCGTGCGCCTTGGCGACGGTCACCGGCCTGAACGGGACACCGTCGTACTTCATGTTGGTGCGCATCGTCCGCCGGCCGTCGACGATGCCGCGCGCGGCCACCGTACGCCGCGGGCGCGGGGCGCCGTGGAGCTTCCTGAGCAGCCGCCGCAGCGACTCCTCCAGGGCGGCACGGTCGTGCTCGGCGACGGTCTCGGCCTGTGCCGCCCCAATCTCCCGGGACTCGATCTCGCGCTCCATGCTCATCAGCCGCTGGAGATGGTCCCGGATCCGCTCCGGGAGCGTGGCCAGCCACGGCGAGAGGGCCTTGCGCAGCTCCTCGAGCGCCTCGTCGTCGTCGACTGCGCTCTCGGGCTCGCGCTCCTCGAGCCAGCTCAGCAGCGCGATCTCCTCCTGCACCGACAGCTCCGTCTCGAGCTGCATCCCGGCGTCGCGGATCAGGTCACCCGGGTTGCCGGGGTTGTGCATCCGGCTGGTCGAGAGCTGGACCCGGGCGGCCTCGCCGGGGCTCGACGCGGGATCGTTGGAGAGCACGATCTCGTCGGTGAGCGCGGCGATGTCGATCTTGTTCGCCTCCTGGTGGAGGTTGTAGCGCTGCGCCATGTCCTCGGGCTTGAAGTACTCCTTGATGTCGTCCGGCTTGCCGTGGCTGTGGCCGTCCTCCGGCACCTCGCCCGGCTCGTCGGAGAGCGTGAAGTCGGTGAGCTCGCCGTCGTCGGAGAGGTCGTCGTGGGTGTGGCCGTGCTCGTCCTCCTCCTCGACCACCGGCCGCAGCCCGAAGAACCGGTCGAAGACCAGGTCGAACATGGCCAGATCGCGGCGGTCCTTGACCAGGCTCGCGGTCAGCGCGGCGTGGAGCAGATTGCGCTGCTCGAGCACCCCCGGCTGCGCGACCGCGTGCATCGCGTCGATCACCTCGGCGGTGCTCACGCGTACGCCGTAGAGCCGGAGCAGCCGGATGAAGCGGTGCAGTGCGGTCTCCATGTCGGGCCTCGATCCCGGCTCAGACCGGACGCTTGCGGGCCGAGGGGAACGCCCGGCTGCCCTGACTCGTCGAGACCGACGGGGCCGTACGCGGCCCGGTGCCGCCGGCACCGCCGTAGTAGCCCGCGTTGTGCCGGCCGGGCCGGTCCTTCGCCTTCCGCTCGGCGCGACCGTCGACGTCGTCCTCGACGCGGTCCTCGGCTGCGGCGTGGGAGTGGCCATGACCGTGCCCGTGACCATGCCCGTGGCCGTGCAGGTGGTCGGGCACCTCGGCGTTCGGGTCGACGAGCCGCGGCAATGCCTCCATGACCCGCTTCAGGTCGCGCTCGTACTTGACCACGACGTTGAGCGTCGTGGAGAGCACGTCGGCGGTGAGCTCCTCGACGCCGAGCACCGCCAGCGTGCGGGCCCAGTCGACGGTCTCGGAGATGCTGGGCGCCTTGCGCAGCTCGAGCTCGCGGATGCCGCGGACGATGTCGACGAGCCGGGCCGCGAGCGAGTCGGCGAGCCCGGTCTCCTTCGACCGGATGATCTCCAGCTCACGGGCCGCGTCGGGGTAGTCGAGGAACAGGTGCAGGCAGCGGCGCTTGAGCGCGGCGGAGAGGTCGCGGGTGTTGTTCGAGGTCAGCACGACGTACGGCATCGTCCTGGCGGTCACCGTGCCGATCTCGGGGATGGAGATCTGGAACTCCGCGAGCAGCTCGAGCAGCACCGCCTCCAGGGCCTCGTCGGCGCGGTCGACCTCGTCGATGAGCAGCACGACCGGGGTGTCGGAGTCGATCGCCTCGAGCAGCGGCCGGGCGGCCAGGAAGCGCTGGGAGAAGAACACCGAGTCCTGCTTGGCGATCCGCTCGACGGCCTCGTTCAGGTCGGCGGCGTCCTCGACGACCTGGCCGATCTTCTCGCGCAGGATCTGGGTGTAGAGCATCTGCTTGCCGTAGTCCCACTCGTAGAGCGCCTTGGTCTCGTCCTGGCCCTCGTAGCACTGCAGCCGGATCAGGCGCCGCCCGGTCGCGGCGGCGAGGCTCTCCGCCAGCTGCGTCTTGCCGACGCCCGCCGGGCCCTCGAGCAGGACCGGCTTCTCCAGCCGCGTCTGCAGGAAGACCGTGGTGGCGAGCCGGTCGTCGGCGAGGTAGCCGCACGCCGCCAGCTGGGCGCGGGTGTCCTCGACGTCGGTGAAGCCCTGGATCGGTTCGGTGGTGGTCGACACGTGCACTCCTCGAGGTGATGGGTGGGGCGAGGTGGCGGGTCCGGCCGGTGATCTCAGTGGGCCGGACCCGCCACGAGGGGGAGACGATCAGCCGAGCAGGTCGTCCAGGTCGCCGTTCAAGCAGTGGTCGACCACCGGACGTACGGTCTCGAACGTGCACTCCTTGGCGTTGCCCGGCGTGCAGGCGTCACCGAGGACGTGGTGGGTGATCCGGTCGACGTCCGCGGCGTCGCCGAGGATCGTCGGGGCGTTCTCGTAGTAGGCGGTCGGACCCTGGCCGAGCCGGTTCTTCGAGTACGTGTCCTTCGTGACGTCCACGAACCGCTCGGTGATCCCGACGTCGCGCAGCAGCCGGATGGCCGCGGCGAGCGCCGCGTCGGCGGCCTGCACGTCGGTCATGCCGTGGGTGTCGACGCCCATCGCTCGGGCGATGTCGGCGAACCGCTTGTAGTGCGTCGGCATGTTGAACGCCCACACCCGCGGCAGCGCGATCGCGTTGTTGAGGCCGTGGTGGGTGTCGTAGAACGCGCTGATGGCGTGGCTGATCGAGTGGATGATGCCGAGGCCGCCGGAGTTGAACGCCTGGGCGGCGATGTACTGGGCGTACATCATCCCCTCGCGGCCACCGAGGTCCTGACCGTTCCACACCGCCTGCCGCAGGTTCTCCGAGGTCAGCTTGATCGCGTGCAGCGCGTTGCCGAGCGAGGGCTGGAAGTTGATCCGGGAGACGTACGGCTCGCTGGCGTGCGCCAGGACGTCGAAGCCGCACTGCGCGGTGTAGTCGACCGGGCAGTCGAAGTAGAGCACCGGGTCGTCGATCGCCAGGCTGGCGACCGAGGCGTCGTCGAACGCGACGTACTTGTGCGGGTTGTCCGGGTCGGTGGTGGTGTCGGTGATGACGTACGCCCAGGACGTCTCGGACCCGGTGCCGGCCGTGGTCGAGACGGCGATGTGCGGCGGGTTCTTCGGGTTCTCGGACATGTTGAAGCCCTCGAACTCGTTGACGTTGCGGCCGTCGTGGGCGACCGAGATGCGCGCGCCCTTACAGGCATCGTGCGACGAGCCGCCGCCGATGGAGACGAACGAGTCGCACTCGTTCTCCTGGTAGAGCTTCACCGAGTCCATGACGTTGTAGTCCTTGGGGTTGGACTCGACCTTGTCGTACACGACGACCTCGAGGCCGTGGTACTTCATCGACTCGACGATCTTGTTGACGATGTCCGTGCCGCGCAGGCCGGACGTCATCACCAAGGTCTTGCGGAAGCCCATCTTGAGGGCCTCGGGCCCGATCATCTCGTGAGCGCCGGGGCCCATGAGGGCTCGAGGGAACGGGTGGAACTCCTTGATCGGGAAGGGCTTGAGTAGTTCGTCGACCTGCATGGCAAACCTCCGTTGGTGTGTGACGCTCAGCACATTAGGTACGCCGACAGAGCCGCGAACAGGCGAGGAAGGGGAAACAGGCCGGCCCGGGAGGGGTCTACCTACCCGTTGGGAGAGGTGCCTCCCTGCCCGGTCTTCTGGCCCGGTCGGCGCGGCAGCAGACAGGTGATCGAACGCGCTCTGAGCGCGCCGGCCCAGAGGCCCGCGCCGTACGCCATGTCGTCCAGCCGCCGGGCCAGCGGCCGGTATCTCGTGCCTGGGTTGTCGACCCGGGCGACGACCACGTCGACGACCAGCGAGGCCGCGAGGGCGCGCCGGACCAGGGCGCTGTGCGGGGCGAGGAGCACGGTCAGTGGCCACCAGTGCCGCAGCAGCAGCGCGGCCTCCTGACGGACCGTCCAGCCGAGGCCCTGGGCGCAGAGCTGGACCGCGAGCCGGTCCCGTCCAGGGGTCTCCGGCAGCCGCCTTCGCAGCGAGAGCGTGCCGTAGGCGATCCCGGCCGCGGCGACCGGGAGGGACCACCGGCGGTGCACCATCAGGGCGGCCGCGGTGGCCGCCATGCTCACCGTCATCACCGCCGGCGCGCCCTTGCGGCCGTGTCTGACGGCGAGGTCGGCGCCGCCGGTGCCGTAGAGGTACTTGCGGCCCAGCCAGCCGCGGACCGTGGTGCGGGTGTCGTGCCAGGCCACCCGCTCCGGGTCGTAGCGGACGACCTCGCCCGCCTCCACCAGCCGCCAGACCAGATCGACGTCCTCGCCCACCCGCATCGACTCCTCGAACCCCGCTCCGAGCCGGTCCGTACGTCCCACCAGGCAGGCGCTGGGCAGCCAGCCCACCGCGGCCCCGGGGCGTACGACGCAGGCGCGGGTGCCGAGGGCGAGGGAGGAGTCGTCCTCGTCGAAGCGCTCGAACCACCGCGGCGCCCGGCTCCGGGCGCGGCTACGGACCAGCGGCGCCACCAGCGCGACGCGGCTGTCGGCGAAGTGGCGGGTGAGGGCCAGGAGAGTGCTCGCCTCGACGGTGACGTCGGAGTCGACGAAGGCGACGTACGGGGTGCGCACCGCCCGCAGGCCGGCGTTGCGGGCGCCGGCGGGGCCGAGGTTCTCCGGCAGCTGCAGGAGATGGGCGCCGTGCCGGTTGGCGACCCTCGCGACGGCATCGGGATCGAGGGAGGCATCGTCGACGACGATGCGGTGGAGGGCTCCCAGCGAGGCGAGGGCGCGGTCGAGCTGGTCGGGCCGGTCTCGCACCGGGATCACGACCGTGACCTCGCCCGGGTCCACCCCGGGACCACTGAGCACGGGATCGGCCAGGTTGCCGTCGACGAGCCTCGACGCGAGCGCGTCGGTCGCCGCGTCGACCACCGTCACCTCGCCGTCCGCCAGCAGCGCCAGCGCCGCCTTGGTCAGCCGGACGGCCCGCAACGGCGAGCCGCCGACCAGCAGCCGCCGGTCGATGCGGCGTACGTCCTCCCGGACCCGGACCCGGAAGCCGATCGGGTATCTCACCCCACTGCCACGCCGCCGGGAGCCAGCACGTCCATGGTCGTCTGCTCGATCATCGTCGTCAGCGCCTCCGCACCCGCTGCCGCCGTCGCCCCGGTCGGGTCGCCGAGGACGCCGTTGGCAGAGACTGCCGCAACCCCGCCCGTCCGCATGAGCGGGAGGATCTCGGCGAGCGGCCGGGTGTCGCCCGGCTCGGCCAGCTCCAGACGCACCGACTCGGGGCGCAGGTGCAGCATCAAGGACGTCTCGGTGCGGCCCGCATGCAGGTCGAAGTCCTCGGTGCGGCACGGCAACCAGCACGCCTGCTGGCGCTCGAAGGCGAGCTGGTTGACCGCGCTGGTCAGGGCGGCGGCGTTGCCGCCGTGGCCGTTGACGAGCACCACCCGCTCGGCCCAGGTGCGGGCCGAACGGACGAGCTCGACGACGACCAGGTGGAGGGCGTCGCTGCCGATCGACACGGTGCCGGCGAACGACTGGTGCTCGCCGCTGGAGCCGATCGCGACCGGCGGCGCCGTCCAGCTCTGGACACCCTGCTCCGCGAGCCGTTCGGCCACCCCCTGCGTGACCGCCGTCGCGATCGTCGTGTCGGTGTCGAGGGGAAGGTGCGGCCCGTGCTGCTCCAGCGACCCGACGGGCACCAGCAGGACCGACCCGCTGCCGACCTGCGGCCAGGTGGCGTCACCCAGTGCGTACATGGAAGCCCTCCGGGACGAGCAGGTGCTCGGGCCGCAGCTCGGTGACCGACCCGACCGCGAGCCCCCGCAGCGCCGAGTCGATGCCACCGCTCAGCACGTCGAGGACGTTCTCGACCCCGGCCTGGCCGTTGGCGGCCAGGCCCCACAGATAGGCACGGCCGATCAGCACCGCCTTCGCGCCGAGCGCGAGCGCCTTGACGACGTCCGAGCCGCGGCGTACGCCTCCGTCCATCACCACGTCGACCTGGTCGCCGACGCGGTCGGCGATCGGCTTGACCATCCGGATCGCGGCCGGGGTGCCGTCGAGGTTGTTCCCGCCGTGGTTGGACACGGAGATGCCCGCGACCCCGGCATCGACCGCACGGAGCGCGTCATCGACCCGGCACACGCCCTTCAGCACGAACGGGGTGCCACTGATCTGGTGCCACTGCTCGCGCATCCAGGCGACATCGTCCCAGCTCGGCGGCGGGGTGGTCATCCACTCGTAGTAGGCACCGAAGAACGTCGGCGCGCTCCCGCCCGGCGGGGCGAGGTTCGGGGCGGTGAGGTCGGGGAAGGAGCCCGTGCGCCCGAACTGCCACGCCCACCGGGGCCGGGCCGCCACCTGCGGCGCCAGCCGCATCATCGTCCGCAGGTCGACCTTCTCCGGGATCTCCGGGCTGCCCCAGTCGCGGCCCATCGAGAAGGACCAGTCGAGCGTGGCGATCAGGCCCTGGGCGCCGGCGGCGTGCGCCCGCTGCATGCGCTGGACGATCGTGTCACGGTCGCCGGTCCAGTACATCTGGAAGAACGTGGTCGCGCCGGTCGCCGTCACCTCCTCCACTGACCTCGAGGCGAAGTTGGACAGGCCCATGATCGTGCCCCGGGCCGCGGCGGCCCGGGCGACCGCGACCTCGCCGTCGGGGTCGACGGCCTGGACCCCGGTGGGGCTGATCAGGACCGGCAGCGGGACGGAGTGGCCGAAGACGGTCGTCCCCAGGTCGCGCTTGGCGTGCTGGCCGACGACGTGCGGTGCCCAGCCGAGCTCGGCGAAGGCGTCCTGGTTGGCGGTCATGCTCTGGCCCCGCTCGGAGCCGGCCACGAGCGCGCCGTAGACCGGCTTCGGCAGCCGGCGGCGGGCTCGTTCCTGAGCCACCGCGACCGACTCGAACCACGGGTTCTTCTTCCAGGGGTTCTCGAGCCTCACGACAGGTCACCTCCGGCGAGCGGGTCCTCGTTGCAGGCGGAGACCGGGCGCCGCCGGGTGGTGCCGAGGTTCAGCAGCACCGGTGCGTTGCGGCTCGCCTGGCTTCGGGAGTGGTCCTGGCTCGCCTGCGGGACGAGCCGGTCGCCGGCCAGCGCAGTCTCGCCGTACCCCTGGACGCACTCCGGGTCCGGTCCGTCCAGCGGCAGCCCGGTGAAGAACTTCGCGGCCATGCAGCCGCCGCGGCAGGCGTCGAAGTGCTGGCACTTCGTGCACGCTCCGCCGGTCTGCGGCGAGCGCAGTTCGGTGAACAGCGGCGAGGACTGCCACACCTCCTTGAACCCTCCCTCACCGAGCAGGTTGCCGGCCAGGAACTGGTCGTGGATCGCGAACGGACAGGCGTACACATCGCCGATCGGGTCGATCAGGCACACCACCCGCCCGGCGCCGCACAGGTTGAGGCCCGGCAGCGACTCTCCGTAGGCGGCCAGGTGGAAGAACGAGTCTCCGGTGAGCACGTCCTCGCCATGAGCCATCAGCCAGTCGTAGAGCTCGCGCTGCTGCTCGGGCAGCGGATGCAGCTCGTCCCAGACGTCGGCGCCGCGACCCGACGGGCGCAGCCGGGTGAGGCGCAGGGTGGCGCCGTACTCGTCCGCGATGGCCTTGAAGTCGTCGAGCTGGCCGATGTTCTCCCGGGTGCAGACGACGGAGATCTTGGCGTCGGAGAAACCGGCGTCGCGGAGGTTCCTCAGGGCCTTGAGCGCGGTGTCGTACGAACCCGCTCCGCGGACCCTGTCGTTGACCTCCGCCGTCGCGCCGTCCAGGGAGATCTGTACGTCGACATAGTCCGTCGAGGCCAGGAAGGCAGCGCGCTCGGGAGTGATCCGGAAGCCGTTGGTGGAGAACTTCACGCCGACCTGGTGGTCGACGGCGTACTCCACGAGCTCCCAGAAGTCGGGGCGGATCGTCGGCTCGCCGCCGCCGATGTTCACGTAGAAGATCTGCATCCGCTGCAGCTCGTCGATGACCGCCTTGCACTGCTCGGTGCTGAGCTCGCGCGGGTCGCGCCGGCCCGAGCTCGACAGGCAGTGGGCGCACTCGAGGTTGCAGGCGTACGTCAGCTCCCAGGTCAGACAGATCGGGGCGTCCAGGCCGAACTCGAACTGCTCGACGAGACTGCCGCCTGCGGGACGGCCCGTGGGAGTGGTGGGGCGTTCTGGTGCGAGGGTCACGCTGCCTCCTCATGGCGGGGGCGGATCATGTCGGTCTCGGCGAGGGCGCGGAGCGCCGCTGCGTACGCGTCGTGCTGCTCCGGCGGGATGCCTGCGGCGTCGAGCGCGCTGCCGAGACGAGGGTGATGCTCGAGGAGCCGGACCACCTCGACCAGCTCCGGCCGCTTGAGGAAGGTCAGCTTCCGGTTGCCGAAGTGGTAGGCGAGAGCCCCGAAGGGCTCAGGACGCAGCGCCACCGAGGGCGAGAGTGTCCACGGCTCCTCGAGCATGCGATCGGGCATCAGTAGACGCCGCACATTCCGTCGATCGAGACCTCCTCGATGAGGTCCTCGGTGGCGACGTCGGTGGCGATGTCGGTCGGGTTCGACTCGTTCTGGGGTTCCATCTGCTGCTCCTCTCACGGGGTGACCGTTCGCACGTTAATCACGGCGTGAGCGGAGCAACCTCCCCGATCGGAGAGTCTTGCGGGCAGGATCAGGGAGGAGAATCAGCTCGTGGCGTACGCGATGACCTGCTGACCGAGCGGCGAGAGCCGGCCCTCCTCGACCACCAGCTCCCAGCCATGCCCCGCCTCGGCGGGCACGAACTCCGAGGACGTCGCCTGCGCCAGCGCCTGAGCGGCGTCGGCCTCCTCGGCCCCGTCGGTGTCCTCGGCGATGGCGATCAGGCCCGGCGTGCTGATCGAGTCGGCGACCGAGGCCAGGTCGACGCCGGCCCAGTTCGACGGGCCCGAGAGGTCCACCCAGCCGTCGACGTCCACGCCGGCGGCGACGGCCCGTACGGTCTGGCTGCCTCCCATCGAGGCGCCGACCAGCACGACGGGCACATCCGGCCACTGCTTCTCGACCTCGCTCAGCACGGCCTGCACCTGTGGCACCGGGTCGTCGAGATCCTTGATCCCGCAGTCGGCATCGCCATAGCCGCAGAGGTCGAACGAGAGGCCGGCGACGCCCTGGAGAGCTGCCAGGATCGCGAAGTCGCCCCACCCGCAGCGGTCCCCGTCGGTCTGATGGAGCATCACCAGCACCGCCGACGGAGCCCGGTCCTCCGGAGGCGAGAACCGGATGGCCGGCAGCTCGAGGTCCTTGCCGGCGACCTGCGTCGGCTCCACCCCGGCGTCGGTCTCTGGCAGGAAGCAACCGCCGAGCTCGCCCTGGAGGTACGGCCCGTCCGACGGCAGCACGGGGCCCGACTCCTTCGCCTTC
This sequence comes from Nocardioides sp. NPDC059952, assembly GCF_042730435.1. Taxonomy (NCBI): domain Bacteria; kingdom Bacillati; phylum Actinomycetota; class Actinomycetes; order Propionibacteriales; family Nocardioidaceae; genus Nocardioides; species Nocardioides sp. NPDC059952. The sequence goes on from NZ_JBHWLY010000005.1 coordinate 71,478, forward strand.
CCGGCGCCCCCGTCCTCGGCACCGTTCTCCGCCCCGCACCCGGCCATCAGCACTCCGAGGATCGCCGCCCCGGCCGCTACACCCTTCACACTCCGCATATGTCAATATTGACATATGCCAGACCCAGGGGTGACCGCTTCCAACCTCGGCTTCGCGATCCTCGGCCTGCTGGCGCGGCGCGCGAGCACCGGCTACGAGGTCGCGCAGCGGATGCGCCAGCCGATCGGCTACTTCTGGACCGCCCGCCACTCCCAGATCTACCCGGAGCTGAACCGCCTCGACGCCGCCGGCCTGGTCGAGCACGAGGTCATCGAGGGCGCCGGGCCCCGACCGACGAAGCGCTACCGGATCGCCTCGGCCGGTCGGGACGCGCTGGCGGCATGGGTCGTCGGCGACCTCGAGCCACAGCCGGTCCGCGACCTGGAGGTCCTCCGGCTGTGGTCCATCTGGACCGTCGAGCCCGACGCCGCCACCGAGCTGGTCGGTCGGCTCGAGGCGGTCCACCAGGGCGTCCTCGACCGCTACCTCGAGGAGCTGGCCGAGATCTCCGACGACCCGGGCGCCCGCGATCCCTCGAACCCACTGTTCGCCAGCCGGATCACGCTCGAAGGCGGCATCCGGTCACGGCGTACGGCGCTCGAGTGGTGCGCCTGGATGCGCGCCGAGCTCGCGGCCGCCGAGCGACCCGGGCGTCCCGGGGCCTGATCAGCCCAGTCCGGAGACCTCGGCGGCGATCGTGGTGTCGTCGCCGTGCCCGGTGTGGACGACCGTTTCGCCGGGAAGGGTGAACAGCTTGGCCCGGATCGACGACTCGATGGTGGGCCGGTCGCTGTAGGAGCGCCCGGTCGCCCCGGGACCACCCTGGAACAGGGTGTCGCCGGTGAAGACGCACCCCAGCGACGGCGCCGACAGACAGACCGCCCCGGGTGCATGGCCCGGGGTGTGCAGGACGGTCACAGAGGTGTCGCCGATCTCGATGACCTGCCCGTCGGAGAGGTCCGCGTCCCACAGCTCGTCGGGGTGGGTGAGCTCCCACAGCGGCCGGTCGTCGGGATGGAGCAGGATCGGGGCCCGGACGGCCTCGCGCAACGCCGGCGCCACGCGTACGTGGTCGTCGTGGGCGTGGGTGCAGACGATCGCCTTCACGCGTCGACCGTCCACCACCGCCAAGATGTCCTCCACCGAGTGCGGTGCGTCGATGACCAGGCACTCCTGGTCGTCGCCGATCACCCAGACGTTGTTGTCCACCTGGTGCGTCTCGCCGTCGAGGCTGAAGGTGCCGCTCGTGACGCCGTGGTCCACGCGTACGGCCATCAGAGCACCACCACCGAGCGCAGGACCTCGCCACGGTGCATCTTCTCGAACGCCGCCTCGATGTCCTCGATCCCGATCTCCTCGCTCACGAAGGCGTCCAGGTCGAGACGGCCCTGACGATAGAGGTCGACCAGCATCGGGAAGTCGCGGCTGGGGAGACAGTCGCCGTACCAGCTGGACTTGAGTGCGCCACCGCGACCGAAGACGTCCAGGAGCGGGATCTCGGGCACCGCCATGTCGGGCGTGGGCACGCCGACGAGCACGACCGTGCCCGCCAGGTCGCGGGCGTAGAAGGCCTGCTTCCAGGTCTCCGGGCGACCGACCGCCTCGACGACGATGTCGGCACCTTCGGCACCTGCGTACGTCTCCGAGCAGATCCGCCGGATCTCCTCGACCGGATCGGTCTGCGAGGAGTCCACGGTGTGGGTCGCGCCCATGGCAGCGGCGCGCTCGAGCTTCTTGGCGTCGATGTCGACGGCGATGACCGGGCTCGACCCGGCCAGCACGGCGCCGGCGATCGCTGCCACCCCGACGCCACCGCACCCGATGACGGCCACCGACCTGCCGCGGGTCGCGCCGCCGGTGTTGATGGCGGCACCGATACCGGCCATCACGCCACAGCCGAGCAGGCCGACGGCCGCGGGCCGGGCCTCCGGGTCGACCTTCGTGCATTGACCCGCCGCGACCAGGGTCTTCTCCGCGAAGGCGCCGATGCCCAGCGCGGGCGAGAGCTCGGTGCCGTCCTCGAGGGTCATCTTCTGGGTGGCGTTGAAGGTGGCGAAGCAGTACTGCGGCTCGCCGCGGTTGCACGCCCGGCAGCTGCCGCAGACCGCACGCCAGTTGAGCACCACGAAGTCGCCCGGCGCCACGTCGGTCACATCGGGACCCACCGCCTCGACCAGCCCGGCGGCCTCGTGGCCCAGCAGGAACGGGAACTCGTCGTTGATCCCGCCCTCGCGGTAGTGCAGGTCGGTGTGGCACACCCCGCACGACTGGATCTTCACCACCGCCTCACCCGGGCCGGGATCGGGCACGTTGATCGTCACCAGCTCCACCGGAGCTCCCTTGGCACGGGCGATGACGGCCTTGACCTGCTGCATTTCTCTCCTCTCGAGGCACCGGAGGCTTCCGGTCGCTCCTGATTATCCTGGGGTTTCCTGATATATCTCGGCAAGGGCCGGTCTCGGCGTCGCCGGCTCGAACTTCTCCCGGTGGATCAGCCGGGGTGCCATCCGGCGCCGCTTGAACGCCTTGACCCCGGCCTCGACCAGCGCCGGAGAGCCGCACAGCCAGCCGGACCAGCCCCGCGCGCTCGCGATGTCCTCGACGAACGCGTCGGGCGCGTAGCCGCCGCGGTGACCGGGGCGCGTCTCCCGGGACAGCACGGTCACGAAGCTGAAGCCCCGATACCTCTCGGCCAGCTCCGCGAGACGGTCGGTGTTGTAGAGGTCCGCCCCGGTGCGTACGCCGTAGTAGAGGACCGCCGTCCGATCGGGGTGGCGGGCGAGAGCCGTGCGGGCGATGCCGAGCAACGGCGCCAGACCGGTGCCGCCACCGATGAGCACCATCGGCTCGCCCTCGTCGTCGTCCGCGTCCGGCACGTGGAAGTCGCCGAGAGGACCGCACACCTCGACCCGGTCACCGACGGCGACCGGCCCGAAGAGCCACTCGCTGGCCACGCCACCGGGGACGCGGCGGACGTGGAGCTCGAGGACCTTGTCCTCCTCGGCGGTGTTGGCGAGCGAGTACGGCCGGCGCTCGGCGGTGCCGGGGACGAGCAGCTCGACGTACTGCCCCGCCGAGAAGGCGAGCGGCTCCTCGAGGCCGAGCAGGATCCGCCGGGTGTCCCGGGCGATGTCCTCGACCCCCACGACGGTGGCGGTGAGGTCGCGGAGCACGTGCGTCGTACGTCCCATCTCCGAGCCATGCAGCGCGACCTCGGTCTCCACGAGCGGCCGAGCCTGGCAGGCCAGTGCCAGACCGCTCGCGCGCTCGTCCGCGGTCAACGTCTCGAGCGGCGAGTCGCGGTGGTCGACGTCCCCGCACAGGACCTGCAGCTTGCAGGTGCCGCAGGTGCCCTGGTTGCAGGAGTTGGGCATCCAGACGCCGGCACGGAGGAACGCCTCCAGGATCGACTGGTCCTCGGCACACTCGACGCGGCGGCCGGAGACACTGATCGCGGCAGACACGGCTCAGACCTCCCAGGTGCCGTGCAGGCTGGTGGGGCCGCGGAATCCCCAGCCCCAGAACTCGACGCCCTCGCCGGTGTCGCGCTCCAGGTTGGGGATCGCCTCGAAGAGCTCCTCGAGCCCGATCCGCATCACCTGGTTGGCGTAGTAGATGCCGGCGCACGCGTGGTTCCCGGCACCGAAGGCGAGGTGCGGCAGCGGCGGCCGGTGCAGGTCGTACGCCGTGGGGGCATCGTATTTTCCGGAGTCGTGGTTCGCGGAGCCGTAGGAGAGGATCACCGGCGTCCCGGCGGGCAGGTCGATGCCGGCGACGGTGACCGGCTTGGTGCTGATCCGCGCGGTCGCCGACCAGATCGGCGAGGTCCAGCGCATGCCCTCGGAGATGGCCCGCGGCAGGAGCGAGGGGTCGTCGACGACCTCCTCCATCTGCTCGGGACGGCTGAAGAGCCCGACGAGCGTCGAGGCCATCCCGTGGCCGGGCTCCTGCATCGCACCCAGCAGGTAGACGTAGATGGTGGGGTAGATGTACGCGCGGTCGCGGGTCTTCCCCGGTGGCATGCCGTCGTGGAGCCAGTGGGAGATCGCGGTGTTCTCCGGGTGCTCGATCCACCGGTCGATCAGCGGGTCGACGACCGCCTGGATCTCGGCCCTGGCCTCGTCGCCGGGGGTGAACCCGTCGGGGTTGGTGAACTCCCCGTTCTCGTCGACCGCGGCGTTGGTGAACGAGACGCTCAGCTTGTGGAACCACTCGCGGAGCTTGTCGGAGGAGACCGACTGCAGCCCCAGCAGATCGCCGAGCGAGCGTACCGAGACGGGCTCGCAGTACTCCGCGACCAGCTCGGCGCGGCCGCGGTCCTCGAACTGCTCGACGTAGTTCCGGGCGATCGGACGGACCAGGTCGTCCACCCAGCTGTCGACCTCGGCCGGCTGGAGCTGGGGCTCGACCATGCCGCGCAGGTCGGCATGGATGTCGCCGTTGACGCCGATGATCGCCGGGTGCCCGAACGTACGTCCGCCGGCCGGGGTGATCACCGCCTCGAAGTCGGGGCTGGTGGCGACCTCGCGGCAGATCTCCGCGGTGGAGGCGACATAGGAGCCGAGCACCGGGACGAAGGCGAGCGGCGCCTCGCTGCGTAGCCGCTCATAGGTCGGGTAGGGGTTCCGCTCGAGCTCGGTCATCGTCACGTCGTCGAGCCAGGAGAGGTCCTGCTTGCCGGGTTGCTGCGTGGTCGTCATTGGGTGCTCCTCGGGGAGTGGGAGGTTCCGAACAGGAGTCGAAAGTAGGTCGGTCCTCGCGCCCGGGCGACACGGATTGCGCGGGTTCGGCACCCTGAACGCGACCAATCTGTGACGCCCGTCTCAGGTACGCTCTGCGGCATGTCCGGTCGTAGGCGAGCCGCTCCCCGGGACTGGGGGCAGGCCTCGCGCGTCGTGGCCCAGGCGTACTTCCCGCACGAGCTCCGGCCGGTCGGCGGCGCGCACGAGCCGCGGCTGACGCTGCGTACGCTGGATCTCGGGCCGGTCCTGATCGGCCATGTCGGCTGGGGCGCGGACGTCGCGATCGAGTGCGACTACCCGAGTGCGTACGAGGTGAACATGCCGATCACCGGCCACCTGGAGAGCCGCGGCCGGTTCGGCGAGCTCACCTCGGTGGTCGGCCAGGGCACCGTCTTCCGGGCCGACACCCCGTCCCTGATCAGCCACTGGGACGCGACCTGCACCGTGCTCGGCGTGAAGTTCGACAGCGACTGGCTGGAGATCGAGACCGAGCGGATCCTGGGCACCGACCGCGTCAACGCCCGGGCCCTTCTCCCGGAGCAGCTGTCGCTGGAGTCCGGCCGCGGTCGCGCGTGGCATCACCTGACCACCAGCCTGGCCGCCAACCTGCACGACCCGGACCTCTTCGCCGACAGCGAGCTCGTACGCCGTCAGCTCGCCGGCGCGGTCGCCGCGGGCCTGATGGAGATGTGCTGCCCCGACGGCGGCGTCACCGCGGCTGCCCGGCCGCGGTCGATCCGGCGTGTGGTCGAGGCCCTCCACGACGACCCCGCCCGGGCCTGGACCGCCGCCGACATGGCCGCGCTCGCCGGCACCAGCGTCCGCCGGCTGCAGGAGGGATTTCAGCAGTGGCTGGGGAGCACGCCCTCCCAGTATCTCCTCGACATCAGGCTCCAGCGCGCCCACGCCGACCTCACCACCGACCCCGCCCTCAGCGTCGGTGACGTCGCCGCGCGCTGGGGCTTCTCCTCCGCGAGCCGCTTCGCCGCCGCCCATCGGCGCAGGTACGGCACCGCCCCGTCGGCCGCCCGCCGCTGACGTGTCTAGCTGCTCGGCGGCACCACGAGGAACCGCTCCAGCTGGCGACGCTCTGCTTCTTCGTCGGCGCCGGGGCTGATGAGGAACGACAGGATGATGCGCAGGACCCAGTCGGCGAGGTCGGGGTCGGTGGCGCCGGAGGCGAGATAGCTCTCCGCGGACCCGCGGATGATCGGGGAGTCGTGGAGCACCTCGCGCAGCAGGGTGCTGTCACCGGCGTACCAAGCGGCGAGGTGGGGGCGCTCGCGCACGGCGGCGAGGCAGGAGATCACGGCCTCGACCACGCGACGGCGGGGATCGGACACATCGGTCGTCGCCCGGGCGACCTGCTGGGTGATGAGCCGCGCCTCGCGATGGGCGAAGGCGTGGATCAGCGCCTGCCGGTTCTCGAAGTAGCGATACAGGGTCGCCCGCGAGCAGCCGGCCGCGCGGGCCACCTCGTCCATGCCCGGCTTGTCGACGCCTCGCTCCACGAAGAGGGCGCCCGCGGCGTCGAGGATCCGTTCGGCGGCGAGCTCGGTCCGCTCCGCCTCCAACCAGCTCATCCGGTCACCTCGACGTGGAGGCTGACCGGCCTGCGTACGTAGCTCCCCGGCGCCCACGCCAAGGAGTCGTGGTCGACGGTGAAGGACGGCATCCGGGTGAGTATCTCGGTGAGCGTCACCCGGCCCATCATCCGGGCGGCCGCGGCACCCAGGCAGTGATGCGCGCCATGGGCGAAGGTCAGGATCTGCCGGGGGTTGCGGGTGACGTCGAGCTCCTCGGCGTCGGCTCCGAAGGCGCGCGGGTCTCGGTTCGCGGCGGCGTAGCAGAGCAGGACCTTCTTGCCCGCGGGGATCGTGGTGTCGTGGATGGTGACGTCGCGGGTGGTCGTCCGCGCGAGTCCCTGGACAGGTGAGGTGAGCCGGAGCAGCTCCTCGACCGCGGCCGGGACGTCGTCGAGGGCGAGCGTGCGCTGGTCGGGGCGGTCCGCCAGCAGCGGCAGGCCGCCACCGAGCAGCCCGGTCGTCGTGTCGTTGCCGCCCGCGACCATGGTGAAGGCGAACGCGAGCACCCGGAGCAGGCCGGCGTCGTCGTCGGCCTCGCCGGCGGCGACGAGGTGGGAGACGGTGTCCTCGGCGGGCTCTCTCCGGCGCCGCTCGATCAGCTCGGCGAAGTAGCCCATCAGCTCGGCGGCGGCACCTGCTCCGATGCTCTCGTCCTGCGCCGCGTTGGCCGTCACGATCGCGTCGGTCCAGACGTCGAACCGATCCCAGTCCACCTCGGGCACACCGAGGTAATGGGCGACGACCATGCTCGGCAGCGGCTTGAACAGCTCCTGCACGATGTCGCCGCCCCCGGCATCCCTGATCGCGTCGATGCGCTCGATGACGAACTGCGTCACCCGAGGAGTCACGTCCTCGACCTGCTTCGGCGTGAACCCTCGGTTCACCAGCTTCCGGAAGGCCGAATGGGCCGGCGGATCGGTCATCACCATCGGCGGGTTGTCGGCCAGCCCGATCCGCTCGAGCTCGTCATGAGCCGTCGTCAGCCCTCCGGTCGAGCTGAAGGTCTCGTGGTCGCGCACCGCCGTGTAGACGTCGTCGTGCCTGGTCAGGACCCAGTAGTCCCCCCGAGCGACGTGGTGGACCGGCTCGTGCTCGCGCAGTGCGGCGTACATCGGCCACGGGTTGGCCCAGGAGGGCCCGGTCGGAGGGACGTACGCGGCGATCCCGTGAGACACATCGCTTTTCATGTCTCACAGGATCAACACGGAACGCTAGTTTGTCAACGGCTGTGTTCCCGCGAGAGCGACGCCGTGGCGCTCGGTGACCGTCAGGATCGCGGCCATCGAGTCAGCGACCGGGAGGTCCGCGGGGACCGAGGCGGCGAAGTCGGCGAAGAACTTGCCGGCGCCGTCGCCGGTGGTGATCGCGAGGGCCCGGGCCGAGTCGCCGACGACCTCGAAGGTGGCGGGGGTGCCGGCGGGGAAGACGACCAGTCCGCCGGGCTCGACGTCGTAGGACGTGTCGTCGACGTACGCCGTGATGCGGCCCTCGAGCAGGTACAGCACACCGCTCCATGGCGAGACGTGCGGCGGCGTCATCGGGGCGGCGGGTGCGATCACCTCGAAGACCTCGAAGGCCCCCTGGGCGTCCTTGACGGCGGCCTTCGCGATGTGGTCGCCGTCGACCATCGGGGTGTGCCGGCCCTCGTCTGGCCGGACGTAGGTGGTGCTCATGACTCCTCCTTCGGTTGGGTGCTTCTCAGCATCCGCCGCAGGATCCGGAGTGGCGCGAGTAGTGCGCTACTCGACTCCGAGAGGGTCCGCGAGCGCGGCTCGCTCCGAGACTCCGAGCTTGTGGCCGACCCGGTAGAGGTGCCCCTCGACGGTGCGAACCGACAGCGTCAGCCGCGCCGCGATGTCCTTGTTCGACAACCCTCGGGCGGCCAGCGCGGCGATCTCGCGCTCGCGGGCCGTCAGCGGCAGCGGCCGGGCCGCGACCACCAGCGCCGGGGTGCGAGCACCTGACCTCTCGGCCAGCCTCGTCGCGGCGGCCGCCGCGGTCATGCCCGACCCCTGCCGCCCCGCGCGGCGCTGCACGTCGGCGGCCTGCGCCGCCGCGTCGCCCGCGGCGACGAGATCACCGAGCCGGGCCCACGCATGGGCCACCCGGAGAAGCGCGTCGCCGTCCTCGTCCGCCCACGCTCGGACGTGGGCCAGGGCCGCCTCGACGCGAGGGCACAGCCCGGCGAGCGGCGCGAGCCGGTGGGCCGGCGCCACGGTCGTGTCACCGAACTGGACCGCGGTCTGCCAGGCCAGGACCTCGTACGCGGGCGACCCCGCCTCGCGAGCGAGGTCAGCCGTGGCGACAGCGTGCCCGATCGCCTCCGTCGTCCACCCCTCGGCCGCGGCACCCCACGCCAGCGCGAGCCGGTCGTCGGGCAGATAGAGCCGGTACGCGGGATGGTGCCCGGCAGCGATCCCGGCCAGGAGCGGCGCGGCCTCCTCAGGAAGACCGGCCTGTGCGAGGGCGGTGGCCAGCAACGTACGACACCGGAAGGCGAACTCGTGGCCTGAGCCGTCCAGCCCGGCCCATGCCTCGCGCAGCGAGACCAGTGCGTCACGCAGCCGACCCTCGGCGAGGGCGGCGTGCCCCGCAACGACGAGTCCCATGAGCCTGGCCGGTCCGGGGAGGTCGGCCGATGCCGCTCGCATCCTCCGGGCCAGGTCCGCGCCCCGGTCGGGGGTGCCGGCGAGACGGTGCCCGAGCACCTGGAAGTCGGCGAGCCCGAAGCCGGGGATCACGGTCGGCACCCGGTCGGCGGTCAGCCCACCCACGACGGCGGCCTCGTCGAGGAGCCCGTGCTCGCCGGTGACGGCGGCCGCCGCGGATGCCGAGGTGGCGGCCAGGATGGCGGCCAGATCGTCGGGAAGGTCGCTCCGCAGCAGCTGCGGCGCACGGGCGAGCACGGTGGAGGTCTCCCCGTCCACCAGCCCCAGGACGAGCGACATGGCCGCGACGTGGGCCGGCGCGGCCCCGGTGGCCTCGGCCGCGGCCAGCGCCTGATGGGCCTCGGCGGGCCTGGCCATCGTGAAGAGCAGGTTGCCGGTGCGATGGAGCTGCACCATCGCGAGCACGCCCGGGTCGGACGCGGTGGCGACGATGTCCTCGTGGATCGCCTCGGCCTCCTCGCCACGGCTGAGCCAGGAGAGCGCGGCGCCGTGCACGACCCTCGCGGCGAGGTCACCGGTGGCAGCGGCCGCCCGCGCGAGTCGCTCGGCCAGCGGGAGGTCGTACATCCGGGTCGCGGCCTCCGCCGCCCGCAGGAACAGCGCCGGCTCCGGCGGCCGGTCGGAGTCGAGGGTGAGCACGGCTCTAGGGATCGGATCCGGCTCCGGGTCCAGAGTCTGTGCCACCCGGCCGCGGAGGCGGCGGGCACGCAGCGTGCCCATCGCGGCGCGGCGTACCTCGCCGTAGAGGGGGTGCGCCAGGCGGGCGACCAGGCCATCCGTCTGCACCAGCGCACGGTTCTCCGCCTCCTCGACGTCGGCCGCCGAGGTCAGTGCGAACAGGGTCGGGACCGCCACCGGCTCGGCCAGGGCGACCATGTCGACGACGTCCTGCACCCCCGCGGCGAGGTCGCCGATCTCGCGCTCCAGGAGACCGGCGAGCTCGGGCGAGATCGCCGGCTCGCTGGTCCACCGCCAGATCCCGGACGCCGCCGTGAACCGCCCCGCCGACACCTCGCCGGCCAGCAGGTGCCGTAGGAACAGCGGGCTGCCCTCGGTCAGCGTCCACAGACGGTGCGCGGAGGCGGTGTCCACCGGCCCGCCGAGCACCCGGGCGATCAGCCGGGTGCTCTCCTCGGCGTCCAGCGGCGCCAGGTCAAGACGCGGCAGATGCTCGTCCTTCCACAGCGAGGTCACGATGTCGGGAACGGGTTCCCCCGTACGCAGCGTGATCAGCACCGGCGCCAGCCGGCGCGCCACCACGCGATGCACCACGATCGCCGAGTGCTCGTCGAGCAGGTGGGCGTCGTCGACCGCCAGCACCAGCGGCTGCAGCCGGGCGAGCTGGTCCAGCGCCCGCCCGATGGTCTCGGCGGCCTCCCCGGGTGGCACGTCGAGCAGCCCGGCGAACGCACCCAGCGGAAACGGCCGGGCGGCCGTACTGCCCTGGGCGAGGACGACCGTCGCTCCTCGCTCCGCGGAAGCCAGCGCCTCGCGGGCGAGCCGGGTCTTCCCCACCCCCGCCGGACCCGCAACGATGACGCCCGCCGCACCTGGCCGGATCGCCGCCGCGACCCTCCGCAGCTCCTCGTCCCGCCCGGTCAGCGGCCACGGCCGCTCCATGGCGTCAGGCTAACGACTCGGCTGCGCCGGCGCATCACTCAAAATCGTGGGCCTCAGGATGCTGAGCGCGCCCGGGAGGACCTCGATCCGTGCCGCGGAGTCCGGGCCCGCCGGAAGGTGCCCCATCGGTTCGCCATCGGCTCCCATCGGTACGGACGGGGTGCCGCTGAGCTCGACCGCGCGACCCCGCAGCACCGTCACCTCCGGAAGCTCGACATGGGAGCCGTCGTAGACCTTGGGCAGCGATCGGAGCAGCTGACGCCGAGAGGCGGCCTCGATGATCAGCACGTCGAGGAGCCCGTCGTCGACCCGGGCGGCCGGGGCGATCTTCATCCCCGAGCCGTAGTAGGCGGAGTTCGCGACGACCACGGTCGCCGCCTGGACCTCGAGGACCAACTCGTCGACGACCACCGTCCCCGAGACCGGCTTGTCCGTCGCCAGCGCGTGGGCCGCGGCGTACGGATACTGCAGCCGCTTGGGGATCCGGCGGACGCGGTCCACGATCTCTCCGGCGACGGCGTCGACCCCGGCGTACACCGATCCGGCGACCACCCGGGGCGCAGAGTCGCCGAGCCTCAACGAGAGCAGGTCGACGGGGCGCGCCGTCCCGCGGAGCAGGAGGTCGGCCACCTCAGCAGCGGACGAGGGCAGCGCGAGCATGCGGGCGAAGTCGTTGCCACGGCCGGCCGGGAGGATGCCGAGCGTTCCGCCGCGGGAGGCGACCTGGCCGGCGATCGAGGACAGCATCCCGTCGCCGCCGACCGAGACCACGATCTCGCCCCGGTCCACGGCCGCCTCGACGACGTCGTGGGTCGCGCGCGGGCTCGACGAGTAGATCACCTCGACCTGCGCACCGGCATCTCGCAGGATGCGCGCCACGGGGACGACCGCGGCAGGCGCCGCGCCGCCGCCGGAGACCGGGTTGACCAGGAACGAGAACGCACGCTCACCGGCGCTAGTCACGGGATCAGCACTCCCGGGTTGAGTACGCCGGTGGGGTCGACCGCGCCCTTCAGCCCCTGCAGCATGGCGACGCCGACCGGTCCGATCTCCCGGGTCAGCCACGGCTTGTGGTCGGTGCCGACCGCGTGGTGGTGGGTGATGGTCCCGCCGGACTCGATCATGGCGTCGGAGGCGGCGGCCTTCGCGGCCAGCCACTGCACCAACGGGTCCTCGGCCTGCCGGGCGGCAACGGTGAAGTAGAGCGAGCAGCCGGTCTCATAGACGTGCGAGATGTGGCAGAGCACGAGCGCACCCTCGCCGAGCGAGGACTCCAGCGCGCTCTTCACGGCCCCGTAGAGCCGCTCCCGGTTGGACCAGAAGGTCGCGGTCTCCAGGGTCTCCACCAGGACACCGGCATCGAGCATCGAGTCGCGCAGGTACGGAGCGTGGAACCGTCCCTCGGCCCAGGCCAGGCCGCGCTCCTCGCCCAGGTTGGTGCCGCCCCCCGCCTCGAGCACGGCGGCCACCTCGGCACGGCGCGCGGCGACGGAGGCCCCCTCGTGGCCGACGATCAGCACGCACCCGGTGACGCCCTCGCCGCCGATGTCGCTCTGGCTCGCCAGGTTGACCATCGTCTCGGCTTCGTCCGAGAGGCGGATCACCGTCGGCAGCCCACCGGACTGCGCCAGGGTCCGCATCGCCTCGGCACCGTCGGCGAAGGTCGCGAACGACCACGCCTCGTACGCCTTCTCCGCGGCCACCGGGCGGACCCGGACCGTCACCTCGGTGATGACGCCCAGGGTGCCTTCGGAGCCGAGCACCGCCTGCCGCAGGTCCGGGCCGGCGGCGTTGGCGGGCGAGGAGCCGAGCACGAGCTCGCCGATCGGGGTCGCGACCCGCAGGCCGACGACCATGTCGTCGAAGCGGCCGAAGCCCGCCGACGACTGCCCGCTGGACCGGGTCGCGGCGAAGCCGCCGATGGAGGCGTACTCGAAGGACTGCGGGAAGTGTCCGAGCGTCAGGCCGTGCTCGGCCAGGGCGGCCTCGGCCGCCGGGCCGCGCATGCCGGGCTGGAGGACGGCGGTCATCGAGACCGGGTCGACGGAGAGCAGCCGGTCGAGGCGCACCAGGTCCAGGCTGATCAGGCCGGCGAAGCCGTCGCGCCGCGCAGCCAGGCCACCGGTCACGCTCGTCCCGCCTCCGAAAGGAACCATCGCGACCCGGTGCTCGACCGCCCAGGCGAGCAGCGCCTCGACGTCCTCGTGCGAGCCCGGTCGGACGACGGCGTCGGGTGCATCGGCCAGGTCCCCGGCGCGCGCCCGGAGCAGGTCAGGGGTCGACTTCCCGCGGGTGCGGAGCCGACGGGTGGCCTCGTCGGTCAGGACCTCGTCCTCGCCGACCAGCGCGCGCAGCCCGTCGAGCAGGGAGGCGCTCAGGCCGGGCGCGGGGATCCGGACCTGGTCGACCGCCGGGGTGTCGCGGGTGCCGATGAAGGCGTCGACGAGGCCCTTGACCGACTCGGGCAGAGGCGCGGCGTGGGCCGGGTCGCCCCAGCGCTGAGGGTGCATCTCGAGGATCATGCGTTACAGTGTTACACATGACGTCCGAACGTAACAACGACCAGGGGCTGTCGACCGCCGACCGGCTGCTCGCGGCCGCCCGCGAGTGCGTACTCGCCGTCGGCTGGAAGCGGACGACCCTCACCGATGTCGCCCACCGGGCAGGGGTGTCCCGGATGACCGTCTATCGGACCTACCCGGACATGGCGACGCTGTTCGCCGACCTGATGACCAACGAGGCGGCTGAGCTCATCGCCACCGTCCTGCCCGACACCGCCAACACCGCCGGCGGGCCCGAGCGGATCGCGACCGGAGTCGCGGGCGCGGTCGCCGCGGTGCGGCGCGACGAGCTGTTCCGGCGCGCCGTCGACCTCGACCCGGAGTGGCTGCTGCCCTACCTGCTGCACCGTCGCGGCCGCTCCCAGGACGCCATCCTCGACGTGCTCGTCAAGGAGATCGCCCGGGCTCAGGCAGACGGCACCGTACGCACCGGCGACCCGGAGACGCTCGCCCGCGGGATCGTCCTGGCGACCCACGGCTACGCGATCTCGGTCGGCACCATGACCGACGACCGGGTCACGACCGACGCGCTCGACCACGAGCTCATCGAGCTCGTCCGGAGGTATCTGGCACCATGACCGATCGCATCGCCCACGGCTTCGATCACCCCTCCGGCCACATCCCCGACGACGTCGACCTGGTCGTCGTCGGCCTCGGCGTCACCGGTGCCGGCGCCGCGCTCGACGCCGCCTCCCGCGGCCTGAAGGTGCTCGCGGTCGACGCGCACGACGTCGCGTTCGGCACTTCCCGCTGGTCCAGCAAGCTGGTGCACGGCGGCCTGCGCTACCTCGCCGCCCTGCAGCTCGGCATCGCACACGAGAGCGCGGTCGAGCGCGGCATCCTGATGGAACGCACCGCGCCCCACCTGACCCGTCCGCTGCCCTGGCTGCTCCCGTTGACGAGCAACGTCTCGTTCACCCAGGCCGCCCTGGCCGCCGCCGGGTTCGGCACCGGCGACCTGCTCCGGCTCAGCGCGCGCACCAGCCGCGAGACGCTCCCGCGCCCCCGCCGAGTCACCCGCACCGAGGCGCAGCAGCTCGCTCCCGGGCTGCGTTCGGCCGGGTTGCGAGGGGGCCTGATCAACTGGGACGGGCAGCTCGAGGACGACGCCCGGCTGGTCACCTGCCTGGCACGGACGGCGGCGTCGTACGGCGCCCACGTCCACACCCGCGTCCGCGTGCTGGAGGCCACCTCGACCCACGTGGTCCTGCGCGACGAGCGCACCGGCGCCACCCGGACCGTACGCACTCGCGGGGTCGTCAACGCGACCGGCGTGTGGGCCGGCGACCTGGTCGAGGAGGTGCGGCTGCGCCCCAGCCGAGGCACCCACCTGGTGCTTCGGGCCGACAGCATCCCCGGTCTACGCACCGTGCTGACCGTGCCGGTGCCCGGCAGCACCAGCCGGTTCGTGTTCGCGATCCCGCAGCCGGAGGGCACCATCTATGTCGGGCTGACCGACGAACCGGTCGACGGCCCGATCCCGGACGTACCTCAGCCGACCGAGGGCGAGATCGGCTTCCTGCTCGACGTCCTCGCGCCGGCCCTGGAACGCCCCGTCAAGCGCTCCGACGTGGTCGGTGCCTTCGCCGGGCTCCGGCCGCTGCTGGAGGCCGACGGCTCCACCGCCGACCTCTCGCGCAAGCACGCCGTGCTCACCTCCCGCACCGGTGTCGTGACCGTCGTGGGCGGCAAGCTCACCACCTACCGGCAGATGGCCGAGGACGCGATCGACGCGACCGGTCTGACCGGCATCCCCTGCCGGACCCGGGACCTGCCGTTGCTCGGCGCCGCACCCCGCGACGTCCTCGATCAGATCGATGAACCCGGGCGCCTGGTCCGCCGTTTCGGCACCGAGGCGAGGTACGTCATCGACGAGGCCGTCCGGGCCACCGGTCTCCCGGAGGACGAACTGGTGGCGCCCGGTCCTGGCGGCGTCACCCTGGCCGAGCTCGTCTTCGGGGTCACGCACGAGGGGGCCGCCGACATCGACGACCTCCTCGACCGGCGTACCCGGGTCGGGCTCGTGCCCGAGGACCGGGCGGCCGCCGTGCCCCTGGCACAGCGGGCGCTCGCGCTGACACACGCGACCTCCTAGCCGCTAGAACGGCTCGATCGCGAAGCGCCCCCAGGCGATGAAGACCATCGCCGCCAGGAACACCAGGTCACCGAGCAGCTCCTTGTACTCCGCCCGCCGGATCCGCTCGGTGACCGCTCCGGCCATGTAGAGCGCCATGCACGACGCCGCGACCGGCACCAGCACCGGCGCCACGTTCACCAGCCCCGGCAGGACCAGCCCGATGCCACCGAGGACCTCCACGACGCCCATGAACCGCACGTTGCCGGGCGTGAAGTCCTCGGGCCAGTGCAGCTTCGCGGCGTACTTCTCGTAAGGCATCGTCAGCTTGACGATGCCGCCAGCGATGTAGCCGAACGCGAATACGCCGGCGACGATCCAGAGGGCGATGTTCATGTTGTCTCCAGGTCCAGTCGATTCCCGATTTCACCCTCAGACGGGACAGCTGGTGGATCTGTGACATCGCGGCGCCGCGGCTACTGGCGTGCCATGGCGATCCTGAAGCGCTCTTCCGGGTCGATGTAGTGGTCGTGGACGTCGTCCCCGAGGTCGATCTGGACCCACGCGATCTTGCCCGTGAACCGGCTGGTCCGGCTGGTGTAGTCCGAGGAGACGGTCGTACCGGACTCGTAGCCGATGTCGGTGGTCTCGTCGGCCGAGAAGACCATCGGCTGGGTCGCCTCCACCCGGCCCGACCCGACCGGCTTGCCGTCGTCGTAGAGCGTGACGCCGCCCCCTTTGGCGAGCCCACCACCGTCGTACGCGAACTCCATCCGGACCTGACGGGTCCCAGCGGCGAGCAGCGATTCCGAGACGACGGGGAACTGCTGGATGCCGAGCACGTTGTAGACGAACTTGAGCCTTCCGTCGCGGGCGAAGAACGTCCAGCCGCCGAACCGGCCGCCCTGGGCGATGATCACGCCCTCGGCACCGGTGTCGGGGATCGTCACCTCGGCGGTGACGGAGAACGACTTGTTCTTGATGCTGACCACGCTGTTCTCCGAGAGCCGGCCCATGCCGGGAAAGAAGAGCTGGGTCCTGCCATGGACGAGCGTCGGCCTGCCGGCCATGGCGGGCTCGATCCGCTCGGCGGTGCGGTCGTCCATCGGGAGCACGCCGTACTTCACGGCCTCGATCAGCCAGAGCCGCTGCAGCTGGGCCAGCTTCTCGGGGTGCTCCGCCGAGAGATCCCTCGCCTGGCTGAAGTCCGTGTCGCCGTCGTAGAGCTCCCACACGTCGTCGTCGAACGCCGGCAGGTCCCCGCCGACCATCACCCACGGGGTGCGGTGCTTGGTGACCGCGCTCCAGCCCTTGTGGTAGACGCCGCGGTTGGCGAACATCTCGAAGTACTGCAGATCGTGGCGCTCCGGCTCGTTCGCGCCGCGGAACGTGTAGAGCATGCTGGTCCCCTCCATCGGCGACTGCTGGACGCCGTTGACCATGGCCGGCTCGGGCAGTCCTGCCGCCTCGAGGATGGTCGGCGCCAGGTCGATCACGTGGGTGAACTGGGAACGCACCGAGCCCGGGTCGTCGATCCGCTCGGGCCAGTGCACGATGGTGCCGTTACGGGTCCCGCCCCAGTGCGAAGCGACCTGCTTGGTCCACTGCAGCGGCGAGTTCATCGCCCACGCCCAGCCGACCGAGTAGTGGTTGTAGGAGCTGGGTGAGCCGAACTCGTCCATCTTCGCCCGCATGAAGTCCGGGGTCTCCAACGCGGCCATGCCGTTGAAGTTGGCCATCTCGTTGAAGGCTCCGTTGACGGTGCCCTCGGCCGAGGCGCCGTTGTCGCCGACGATGTAGTAGACGATGGTGTTGTCGAGTACGCCGAGGTCGGCGATCGTGTCGATCACGCGGCCGACGTGGTGGTCGGTGTGCTCCAGGAACCCGGCGTAGACCTCCATCTGACGGGCGAGCACGGGCTTGAGCTCGTCCGGCATGTCGTCCCAGGCGGGGATCTCCTCGTGGCGGGCGGTCAGCTCGGCGTCGGCGGGGATGACCCCGAGCTCCTTCTGCCGCGCGAAGGTGCGCTCCCGTTGGACGTCCCAGCCGTCGTCGAACCTCCCGGCGTACTTGTCGATCCACTCCTGGGGGACGTGATGGGGAGCGTGGGTCGCGCCCGGTGCGAAGTAGGCGAAGAACGGCCGGTCGGGCATCAGCGCCTTCTGCTGACGGATCCAGGCACACGCGTGGTCGGCCAGGTCCTCGGTGAGGTGATAGCCCTCCTCGGCCGTCGCCGGCGGCTCGATCGGGGTGGTGCCCTCGTAGAGCGCCGGGTCCCACTGGTTGTTCTCGCCGCCGATGAATCCGTAGAACGTCTCGAACCCGCCACCGGCCGATGGCCAGGCGTCGAACGGGCCGAGCG
Organism: Nocardioides sp. NPDC059952; assembly: GCF_042730435.1. Lineage (NCBI taxonomy): Bacteria > Bacillati > Actinomycetota > Actinomycetes > Propionibacteriales > Nocardioidaceae > Nocardioides > Nocardioides sp. NPDC059952. The sequence goes on from NZ_JBHWLY010000005.1 coordinate 89,131, forward strand.
GCGAGGTCTGCCAGACCGGGACCTCGTGGCACTTCCCGAACTGTGCCGTCGAGTACCCGTTGAGCTTGAGGGTCATCGCGAGCGGGGCCTTGGTGTTGGGCCGCACCGAGCTGTTGCCGGGCGCCGAGGTGGCCGTCTCGGTGATGCTGCCCATGCCGACGGAGTGATGATTGCGGCCGGTCAGCAGGGCCTGCCGCGTCGGGGCGCACAACGCCGTGGTGTGGAACCGGTTGTAGCGCAGGCCGTTGGCTGCCAGTCGCTCGGCGACCGGCGTGGAACAGGGCCCTCCGAACGCGCTCGATGCTCCGAAGCCGACGTCGTCGAGAAGTACGACGAGCACGTTGGGCGCGCCGTCCGGCGGGAGCAGCGGCTCGATCGGCGGGTAGGCGGTGTCGGGATCCTTGGCGTCGTACGTCGTGTGCGCCGAAGCTGGTCGGTCCGGGATCGGCAACATGGTCCGGGCGTGGGTGTCGGGACGGTTCGGCATGACAGGGCCTCCGATCGTCGAGAACGGACTTCGAGCGTCACATGCGGCTGCGCACCTGTCGTCCCTCTTACCGGGTAATCGGAAGGTCGAAGGCACCAGCCGGTCTTAGGCCATGTTCTTGAACCCGCGGGAGTGGGTCGTTCACACCAGAAACCACCCCTCGGGCGGCCCACTCGGTTCGTCAGTCGAGTCGGGTGCCGTCGAGTCGGGTGCCGTCGAGTCGGGTGCCGTCGAGTCGCTGTCTCCCCACGAGCCCGGGCGCCCGGACTCCTCCTCGGCAGGCCGCTCACACATCTGCGGTCACCCGCCCAGCTCGCGGAGGAAGATGTCGGCCAGATCGTTGGTGTCACCGCGAACCAGGTTGGACGCATAGCTCCGGAAGGCTGCGTACCGGCCGTCGGCGCTGATGTCCACCGAGTCCGAGACGGCGTCTCCATGAGTGCCGTCCCCGGCGACCGACAGCAGCTCGGTGGTGCCGGCGCCCCGGTCGTGGACGAACACGTCACGACGATCGTTGGTGTCGCCCGCCACCAGGTTCGTGGCCAGGCTCTCGAACACCACCAGCCGACCGTCCGCGCTGACCGACGCCTGGCCGGAGACGCCGTCACCCTCGGTCCCGTCGCCGGCGACCGAGATCCGCTCGGTCGTCCCGGACAGACGGTCGTGCAGGAACACGTCGGAGGTCTGGTTGCGGTCGCCGGGCGCCAGGTTCGAGGCGATGCTGTGGAACGCCACGAACCGTCCGTCCGAGCTCAGCGACGGGAACATCGAGCTGCCGTTCGACTGGGCCCCGCCGGCACCGACGGAGACCCGCTCGGTCGTCCCGGTCTGCCGGTCGCGTACGAACACGTCCTGGGCGCGGTTGGTGTCGCCTGCCACCAGGTCGCTCGCGCTGCTGTAGTAGGCGACATATCGGCCGTCGGAGCTGATGCTCGCGGCGTACGAGATCCCGTTGCCACCAGCACCAGTCGCGGTCGCGGAGACCAGCTCGGTCGTGCCGGTCTCCCGGTCGTGGACGAACACGTCCGGTCGCCCGTTGACGTCACCGGGCACGAGGTTGGAGGCGGAGCTGTCGAACGCGACGTACCGCCCGTTCGCGCTGACCACCGGTCGGTCGGAGTGGGCGTTGCCCTCGGTGCCGTCGCTCGAGACGGAGGCACGCTCGGTGGTTCCGGCCTCCCGGTCGCGGAGGAAGATGTCGGTCGTGCGGTTGCCGTCGCCGGCGACGAGGTTCGAGGCCAGGCTGTCGTACGCCACGTAGCGTCCGTCGGCGCTCAGCGAGACCAGGGTGGAGGTGTCGTTGCCCTCGGTCCCGTCACTGGCAACCGAGGCCCGCTCGACCTCACCGGTGGTCCGGTCGGCGATGAAGACGTCCCGGGTGCCGTTCCCGTCGCCGGGAACCAGCGTCGAGGACGGGCTGTAGAACGCCACATAGCGACCGTCAGCGCTCACCGACGGGCCGGAAGGAGTCCCGGTTGCCCTCGGTCCCGTCTGCCGCTGACGACACTCTCCGGAGCTTGCACCGCGGCAGGCTGAAGTCCAGGGTGGTCGGCTTGCCCACGACCACCTGCAGGGACAGCGGGTCGCTGCATCCTCCGGCGGCCATGGCGGTCGCGGTGTGCGTACCCTTCGGCACGCTCGCGAAGGTGTAGGAGCCCTCGGCGTCGGTGGTGACCGGAGCGACGTTCGTCGCGTCGATCCTCACCGTGGCGTTGACCACCACAGCGCCGTCGGCGTCACGTACGTGCCCCGAGACCGGATGTGCTGCTCCCTGCGCGGCGAACTCGAAGAAGGCGCGGTGCTGCACCCCGTCGGTGCGGGTCACGACGAGCTCGCGACAGGTACGCCCCCACTCCTTCTGCGTCTTCGAGCCGTAGGTGTAGCGGCCCGTGGCTGCGTCGAAGGAGAGCCCGTTGCCGGCCGGCACCGTCTTCTCCGGGAGCGGGCGCGGAGTGATCTGCTCGGCGCGAGGATCCTCGACGGCGAGCGTGCGGCAGTTCACCTGGCGCGAGTACGGCGTGCCCGCGAGGACGTCGAGCCCGTCGTCCCCACCGGTGCTGAACTCCACCGACTGCGCGGAGCCGGCCGTTGCCAGGTTGAGCGCCGGCTCGGCCGCCAGGCCCTCGAACCCGGCGCGGCAGTCCGGGTGCGTGTCGAACGCCTCGCGGTTGTCGTCGCGGTCGAAGCTGCTGCCCTGGGTCGCGCTGTAGCCGAGGCCACGGCGGGCGAAGGCGTTCCAGATCGTGCAGGTGTCCTCGCCGTCGCTGAGCTCGTCGGCGGCCGCGATGATGCCGTCGCGCGAGTCGACGAGTCCGGGGTAGCAGCCCTGGAACTTCAGGCCGTCGATCACGTACTGGATCGCCCGGTTGTTGCCACCGGTGTTCCACTCGTCGTAGACGTCCGGGTTGAACCCGTGCTTGTCGATCAGGTCCCAGGTCATGTCCCACAGCACCGCGGCCCAGCCGTGGCCGATGCCGTGCGGGGCACGCAGCGTCGAGCCGTCGATCCAGCCCTTGGTCTTGATGCTGTCGTAGGTGAACGGCTGGATGGTCATGTCGCGCGAGTACGGCGCGGGCCGGATCCCGGCGCTGTGCCGGTCGGCGCCGTACGTCACGTAGGAGCCCATCCCGCGCGGGCCGTCGGGGTCGTCGACCGCGGGGTCGAGCAGCATCGCCATCGCCAAGAAGTCGCTCCAGCCCTCACCTGCCTGCTCGTCGCCGCCGAGGCAGTTGACGGTCGGACCGCCGGTGAGGCGGGTGGAGATCCCGTGCGCGTACTCGTGGATGATGATGCCGGCGTCGAGGTCGCCGTCACGGATGCCCGGGTGGTCGGGGTGCTGCCGGACCGTCACGGCGACATCGCCCGCAGCGGTCTCGATCGCGTCGCCGTCGGTCCGGGTCACGCTGACCATCGGGATCTCGACGCGCGGACCGCTCAGCGGCCCGTCGACGACGACCAGGTCCTCGGAGGCCACCGCGACGACGACGGCAGCGGCACCGAGCTCCTGGGCGACCTGCCCGCGCTGCTGGAAGGTGCACATGCTCTCCGTGTTGCTGCCGCTGTCGACCACGGCCGTCCACGGCTGGGAGGGCAGCGTCTGCGGGTACTGGTCGGCGTCACAGCCGGTGCCGCCGTGGACGACGGCCCCGGCCTGGATGCCCTCGGCGGTAGGCGCCGGTGCGAACCGCGACCAGCTCGCGTCGAAGGACCCGACGCCGTCGACCACGACCTGGTTCTGGGCACCGAACTGGTCGCCGGGCCACAGATACATCTGCATCCGCGGCTGCTCGCTTCCGTCGACCGCCGGCGAGGCGAAGTTCGCGTTGTTGATGCCTCCGCCGTCGGCAGCCTCGGCCAGGACCGCGTCGCCACCGGTACCGCCACGGCCGTAGGTGTTGGCCGAGAAGTTGCCGGCAGACTCGTCGAACCCGTACTGGTAGGCGACGTCGTGGACGGTGTTGTTCCAGTAGAACAGGTTGGTCACCGCGGCGTCGCGGTAGTTCTGGGCGTGACCGTCGAGGTCGGCGTCGGCGTCGAAGGTCAGGTCCTCGCCACCGTCCACCACCCCTTCCGAATCCGGGTGGTTGTCGCCGTTCTCGTCGAGGTAGGCGGCGACGTTGTTGCCCTCGGTGGTCGTGTGCTCGGCACCGGGCGCGCCGTCGGTGTCGTGCCAGCCGTGCGGCGACGCGGTCGCGTCCGCCGGGTTCGACACCAGCGTCCGCGGTCCTTCGAGCGGGCTCTCCCGCGTCACCACGCGGTACGTCGCACCGTCCTCGACCGGGTCCGGTGAGCCTTCGAGCGAGCCGGACGCTGCCGTCGCGGCTCGCGCCGCCCGGCCCGTTCGACGGCCCAGTCGATGGCTGAGGTCGGTGATGGTGTCGTGAGAGGTCCAGTCCTCGACCTTCAGCACGCCTCCGGTCTGGGCGTCGACCGCCGTGTTCCACAGGCTGGCGTTGTCCGGGTCGTCGAGGACCAGCTGCCAGGCCAGTCGCAGCCCGTCGGCGGTCGGCTGCCAGCCCAGCCGGGCCGGGATCGGGTCGTCGGAGACGCCGCCGCCGGACAGCACGGTCTTGCGGGCCTCCCCTCGCGGCTGGCTCGTCACCCGTACGCCGCGCGGGCTGCCGACGTCGAGACGCTCGGACGCCGAGCGAGTGGCTTCGACGGCACCGAGGTCGGCGCGGCCTGAGGTGTCGGCCAGTCCGCCGACGAGGCTCTCGCCGACGAACAGGACCTCACCGTCCGAGGCGACGTTGACGGTCGCGTACGCCCCGAACACCTCGAGCCCGCGCTTGCGCTGGCTCAGGGTGACGTGGGTGACGCCGCTGTCCTCGCTGACGTACGCGCTGGCCACGGCGAGCTCTGCCACGTCGCCCGCGGTGAGCCGGTAGCGGCCAGGGTGGTCCTTGACGTCGGCGAGCGCGATCTCGATCGCCTCGTCCCGGTCGACCGGGTCGGCGCTGCCGACCTTCGTCGATGCGCTGGCGACGGGAGCGGGAGCCGCCTGGGCTCCGACCGCGGTCATCGTGCCCGCCACGACCAGCCCCATAACCGTCACGAGCCGGACCGGCTGCCTCAGACGTACCATCAGTGCTGCTCCTGCCTCGAAAGTGTCTGCGCGAGTCTGCAACGACGCCCCGCGCAGGCACCATGGGGATAAACCCCCAAGGATCGATCAGGCCGGAGGGTCCACCTCGGCGAGCCGGACCGCCAGCGCCACCCGGGTCGGCGTCTCGAGCTTGCGCTTGGCCGCGCTGACGTGCTTCTCCACCGTCTTCACGGACAGATGGAGCTGCCGTGCGATCTGCTGGTCGGTCAGGCCCGCCGCGGCGAGCTCGGCGACCTGCCGCTCGCGCGGCGAGAGCTGCGACCCGTAGCCGTAGCGTCCGCCTCGATGGCGGCCCGGGACCGGAACCCCGATCCGGCGGGCCAGCCGGCTGGCCCGCGACATGTCCCACTCCGCACCGAGGCGCTCGTACGCAGCCAGAGCCGCACCCATCAGCTCCTTGGCCGCATCCTCGGCGAGCTCGTGGTGACAGCGTGCCGCCATCTCGCCGGCCTGCGCGGCCTCGTAGGGGAAGTCGAACCCTCGATAGTGGTCGGCGGCGTCCGCGAACAGCTGCGCGGCGACCGCCCAGTCGGCGACCGCCCAGTCGGCGGCCGCGGCCGCCAGGTGGCCGCCGGCGTGCGCGAGGACCGCGGGCGCGAGCGGCCCTTCGAGGCCGTCCAGCGCCGCGGCGATCCGAGCCGTCACCGCCCGTGCCTCCTCGACCTGTCCCGAGGCGCAGAGCGCCTCGACGTACGGGGGGACCACTCGGAGTGCGGGCACCCAGATGCCCATCGACTCCGCGCCCCGGAGCACGTCCTCGCCGAGCCTGGCGGCCTCGGTCACCTCTCCCCGGGCGATCTGCAGGCGGATCAGCGCTGCCGCCGGGACCGGCAGGAGGTCGATGTCGGTGAGCTCCTCGGCCCGTCGCACGACATCGGACAATCCGGCGCTCGCGGTGTCGAGGTCGCCGCGGGCCAGGGCGAGACAGCCGGCCACGGCCTCGACCGCCAGCCGGCCCGATGGGTATCCGTCGAGCTCGTCGATCAGGACACGGACCTGGTCCTCGAGCCCGTCCCAGCGTCCACGGCTGTAGTCCAGCAGCGCCATCGAGCGGCGGACCCTGAGCTCGAGACGGTGGCTCTCGCACTCGGTGGCCCCGCGCAGAGCGGCGGTCAGCAGCCGGTCGGCGGCGGCGTGGTGACCGGAGTAGCAGGCCTCGAGCCCCACGGAGTCGTAGGCGTTGACCTCGCCGCGGCGTCTCGGCGACCCGCCGATCTGCTCGCCCATCCGGTCGACCAGGCGGTGCCACGCCGGGTCGCCCAGCGCGACGAGCACCATCGCGGCCTTGCCCCACATGAAGACCCGAGACACCGGGTCGTCGATGCGCGGCACGATCTCGAGCGACCGGTGAAGCCAGTGCAGCAGCTCGGTCGGCTCGACGCCCGGAACGGTCGGGATGCCGAGGCCGACCATCGCCCATGCCTGCAGGTCGGGACGGTGGTCGAGGTCGTCGACCGCGTCGGCGTAGAGCTGCCGGCGCAGCACCGGGTCACCGCCGACCTGGGAGAGCAGCACCGAGAGTGAGAGCCGGAGCTCGCCGCGCGCCGGTGCCGGCAGCGGCTCGTCGAGGACGCTCGCGAGCAGGCCGGTCACGTCGGGTGCGGCGTGGATCGCCTCGACCGCTGCCTGTCCCAGCTTCACGGCGAGCCTGGCACGGACCTCGGGGGCGAGGCTCGCTTCTCGGAGGACGTCGGCGAGCAGCCGGACGGCCTGGCCGTCGTTGCGCAGGGTCATCGCCTGGTCGGCGGCCCGTTCGGCGGCCTCGGCCCACTGCGCCGACTCTCCGGTCTCCCGCAGGTGGTGCGCGATCTGGCCGATCGCCGGATCGCCCAGCTCCCGCAGAGCGGCTGCGGCCCGGGCATGGATCTGTCGGCGGCGCGGCCCCGGGATCGCGTCGTAGACCGCTTGCGCGGCCAGCGGATGCCGGAACCCGAGGCTGGCGCCGTCCTCGAAGAGCAGACCGGACCGGAGGGCCTCCTCGAGAGCGTCGAGAAGTACGTCGTCGGTGCAGCCCGCGGTCGCCTGGAGAACCTGCGAAGGCTGGGTGGTCTGGAGCACCGCCGCGGCCTCGGCCACGGTGCGTGCGTCGAGGGACAGCCGGCCGGCGCGTTCCAGGACGGTGTCGCGGATGCGGTCCGGAACGTCCATCTCGTCGAGCGCCCGGCGGATCCACCGGGTTCCGTGCTGGGCCAGGGACCCGCGCGCCTGCAACAGGGCGAGCAGCTCCTCGATCGCGAAGGGCAGCCCTGCCGTCCGCTCCCACAGATAGGTCGCGAACTCCTCGGACAAGGTGTCCGCGTCGAGGATCGCGGAGGCGAGCTGCCGGGTCTGCGGCTGGGTCAGCGGCGACAGGTGGACCTGCACGCGACCGACCTCGGTCGGCACCCGGCCCAGGACGGTGCGTGTCGGAGGTGCCACCTCCGCACCGCGATAGGTCAGCACCAGGCCCAGCCGAGACGGCGGGTCGCTCACCAGATAGTCGATGAACTCCACGGTCTGCTCGTCCGCCCAGTGCAGATCCTCGAGCACCAGCACCATCTCACCGAGGGCCTCGATGATCTCGAGCAGCCCGCGGAACACCCGGTGCCGTTCGGCGACGTGGTCATCGAGCCCCGGGGGCAGCGGCGGCAGGACCGCCGACAGCTCCGGAAGCAGCGGACGTACGGCCCCGGCGACCGGCGACAGCGCCGCGGTCTGCAGCGCCTCGCCGTGCCGACGCAGACTCTCGACGACCGGCCCGAGCGGGAACGGCTCGCCGATGCTGCGGCATCGTCCGACGGCGAACCGGCGCCCTGCGTACGCAGGGTGGGTGCGGAGCTCGTCGATGAGTCGGGTCTTCCCGATCCCTGGGTCTCCCTCGATCACCGCGACCGCCGGTGTCGCGGTCAGACCCTCCACCAGGTCCGACAGCTCACGTTCGCGCCCGACCAGGGTGGCGGAGGACCACCGTGTGGGCGAACCTGCGCGCGGGGCAGGCGAGGAGGCACGCTCGTCGCCGCGTGCTGCGCCTGCCTGCGACAGGTCGTCCTCCGGATCTCGCATCGACGCTTACTATCGCCGAGCCCAGCCTGCCCCGTGACCGCGGGGCCGGGAACCGTGCGGTCCGGGGCAGAACGCCGCCGGGGCGGCCGGACCGTGATGGTCCGACCGCCCGGAACGGGGCGTGACACCGTCGACTCAGCAGCCTGCCTTCTCCAGGTCAAGCGCGGCCTCGACCGTCTTCCCGGCCTGGATCCGGACCCGCTGGGACTCGATGGAGTACCCCGGGTAGGCAGCCGCCACCGTCAACGGGTTGTGCTGCTTGTCGATCCAGCGGGCGAAGGTGCCGTCCGTCCCGGTGGCGAACGTGCCGCTCATGCTTCGCGAGTCGAGCTGCACGGTCGCAGCGTTCAGCGGGCGTGCCGAACCGTCGCACGCGACACCCTGGACGGTCCCGACGAGCTTGCCCCACGCCTTGGGTGGCGTGACGACCATGTCGACCTCGACCTCCGACTGCTGGTAGGGCGTGCTCTCCAGGACCGCCAGACCGGCGGTGTAGGTGCCGGGCTGGTCGACCATGGGATCGACGGTCACGGTGAGCTCGACGCTCTCGCCCGGCTCGACAGTGGCCGACGTCCGGTCCACGGAGAGCCAGCCGACATCGGCGGTGCCGGCGTCGCACTGGTCGTAGCCGGGCAGCATCTCGGCCGCCGTACCCGGGGTGTAGCCCTGAGCCGACCCGCCCACGGAGTAGAACCCGCAGGCAGCGCCACCGCGGTAGCGGACGTTGTTGGCGCTGGGCATCCCGGACCAGGCGTTGGTCGTCGGGTCGTAGGCGAAGGCCTGGTTCGTGACCTGGCCCTGCTGGACGCCGCCGACCAGCACCAGCTGGTCGTTGGCGACGCTGTAGCCGCTGCCCCACACCTCGACCGGGACGTCGGCCTTCGGTGCCCAGGTGTCGGCACCCGGGTCGTAGGCGAACGACTTGTCGGTCGTGCTCGACCCGATCCCACCGGCGCAGTAGATCGTCCAGTCGATCGTGCCGCACGCGGCGTAGGCGAGAGTCAGCGGATAGTCCGCGCGCGGCTCCCACACGTCTGCGACCGGGTCGTAGGCGACGACATCGGCCGTCATCGGAGCACACTCCGCAGTGGTGCAGCCACCGATGGCGAACAGCTGGCCGTTGACCACCGCACCCGAGGCACCGGCCCGCGGCGCCGGGTTGGTGGCGCCGGACGACCAGGCGTCCGTGCCCGGGTCGTAGACCCAGGTGTCGCCCTGCGGCTTGTTGGCCGCGTCCCAGCCACCGGTGGCGACGATGTGGCCGTCGATGACGCCCGCGGTCATACCGCTGCGCGGCGACGGCAGCGAGGCCGCTTCCGACCAGGTCATGTCGGCCGGGTCGTAGACCCAGACCGCGGCGAGCGGCCCGGCGGAGCCGTACCCGGCGATCGAGTAGACCTTGCCGTCCAGTCGCACCATCGCGTTGTCCATGACGGGCGTCGGGTAGTCGGCGATGCCGGTCCACGGTGCCGACTGCGGCTGAGCCGTCGACGCGTCGTCAGCGGCCTTCGTCACCGCGCCGACGGACACGGGGACGTCCAGCCGGCGTACCGGGGCGCCCTCGGCGGAGTCGATCGCCTTTCGCGAGACGCTGCTGCCGTCGGCGTTCTGGAGGACGAAGCCGCGCTCGCGCTCGCCGATCCGGACCTGGGCAGGTGCCGTTCCGGTGTTGGTGATGGTGACCTTCTGGGAGCCGGCGAAGTCGCCGAGGCCGCGGGTGAGCTCGACCGAGTCGGCACTGAGCGAGAGCCGCCCGGCCGTGAGCGAGACGTCCTTGACCGTCAGCCCGTCCAGGTTCACCGTGTCGGTCCAGGTGGAGTACTTGGACGCGGCCACGGTCACCTCCTGGGCACCACTCCGGGGGCTGTAGAGCCAGAAGAAGCCGTCCGCGAGGTCGGCATCCTCGGGGGTGGCCGCCGACTCCGCGGTGGCATCCCCGATCGAGACGCGGGCTCCGACCACTCCGTCATCGGTGTTGGCGTCGGTCACCGACCCGACCAGCATCGCGCCGTCCTCGTCGGGGACGCACCCGAACGACCGCTCCGAGGTGTCGGCCCAGTCCAGCGCGTTCCAGAAGACCTTCTCGGAGGCGTCCAACCAGGAGCCCGCTCCACGGGCATGCATCGACAGCAGGACGTGCCGGTTGCCGGTCCGCTGCTGGACCGCGATGCCCGGGCCGGAAATGCCCCGGGTCTTGTCGCCGGCGCCGGCGAGCACCTGGACGCCCTCGCCGGCATAGCCGGTGAACCAGGCGGTCTGCGCACCGCCGAGGTGGTCGATCCGGTCGCCGACCTGGAGCCCCTCGAGGATCGGGTGCTGCTGGGTCACCTCGTAGTACGTGCCCGAGCCGCTCGTGTTACGACGCTGCAGCGAGACGGGGTTGCCGGTCGCCGCGGACAGCGCGGCGATCCCGTTGCCGAGGCCGAAGGCGAAGTCGGCGAAGACGATGCCGGTCCCGCTGGCATCGGTGCGAGCAAGCAGGTCCCGGAACGCCGCACTGTCCGGCAGGTTGTAGTTCGACATCCAGATCACCAGGTCGTAGCCCTCGATCTGCCCGAGCTGCGTGGTGGTGAAGGTGGTGTACTCGATGCTGTAGGACCCGAAGAAGTCCCGCACCTCGAAGCCGGGGTCGTTGGTGACCACGGCGATCCGGGGCTGCTCCTGGTGGTAGCCGGGGGCCACGCACGGCCGCTGCTGGACCGGTACGGCCAGGTTCACGGTCGCGTCCTCGGACACCTCGATGCTCTTGGTGAGCGTGTCGTAGCCGGGGTAGTCCACATCGACCGAGAGGTCGTACGTCGTGCCCTCGGGCAGCTCGAAGCTGAAGCTGCCGTCGCGCGGGTCGGTGTGCTTCGTCAGCTTCGGCGCACCGGCCACCCGCACCTCGGCGTACAGCGGCCAGCCCTGACCGGAGCCGTCGGTGACGGTACCGGTGACGGTCGAGGTGGGGAGCGAGCTGAGGGCGAAGTCCTGGGTGGTGGTCCTGCCCTCGGTCACGGTGACGGTCTCGGTCTCCTCGGCGAACCCGAAGGAGGATGCGGTCACGTCGTACTCACCGATCGGCAACGTGGCGGCGAATTGCCCTTCGCCGTCCACCGCGAGGTCGCGGTCGACCGCGTCGTCACCCGTGCCGCCGGTCACGTGCACCGTGGCGTCGGCGAGCGAGGTGCCCTCTCCGTCGTCGGTGACGTCACCGACCAGGGTGCCGATCGGGCCGCGGTCACCGGCCTCGAGCAGCGCCGCCGCGTCGAGCCGGCCCTCGCCGTAGACGCTGTTGTCGTCGGCGGTGCCGCCGCACTGCAGGTCCTCGGTGTCGATGGCGGTGCCGTCGAGCATCTCCTCGGTGGCGGCGAGATCGCCGATCAGGTCAGGGTGGGCCGACCAGAGCAGACCGAGCGCTCCGGCGACGTGGGGAGCAGCCATCGAGGTGCCGCTCTTCAGCCCGTACGCCCCACCGGGGATGGCGGAGCGCACGTTGACGCCCGGAGCGGAGATGTTCGGCTTGATCCCACCGTCCTGGCCGGAGCCACGCGAGGAGAACGAGCCGATCACGTTGTTCACGTCGTAGGCGCCCACGGAGTAGTTGATCGCTCGGGAACCGGGGGAGCCGGCCGTCTGACAGGCCGGACCGATGTTTCCGTTGGACCAGATCGCGAAGATCCCGGAGGCGGCCCACGCCTCCGAGATGTCCTCCATGAACGGATCGTTGGAGGGCGCCTGGCTGCCCCAGGAGTTGTTGATGATGTGCGGACGTCGTGCGGGGTCCGCCCCGGTCCCGTCCGTCTTGGTCGGGGCCAGCATCCACTGCCCTGCCTCGATCAGGTCGACGTCGGAGCAGGTGGCGCAGCCGTTGGCGGTGATCCAGGTGGCTCCGGGCGCGACCCCGATCTGGTTCGTGCCGCCGTCGGAGCCCACCATCGTGCCCATGGTGTGGGTGCCGTGGCCGTTCTCGTCGCAGGGGCCGTCGTCGCAGCTGTTGTTGGTGTCCAGCCAGTTGTAGTCGTGAGTGAAGGTGCCGTCGCCGTTGTTGCCGCGGTACTGCTTCACCAGAGCCGGGTGGTCGAACTGAACACCGCTGTCGATGTTCGCGATCACGATGCCCTCGCCGGTGTCACCGTCGGCCCAGACCTGGTCGGCCTTGATGTTGGCCACGCCCCACTCGACGGCCGCGGCGGTCGTCGCCCGGTCGGCCTTGGCGTCGACCGGCTCGACCGGCCGGTAGGTCTGCGTCGGCCACAGACCGTCGACGGCAGGCACGGCGGCCAGTGTCGCTGCGAGCTCGTCCGAGCCGTTCTCGACGTATACCGCGTCGGTCGCCCAGAAAGTCCGGTACGTCACCTTGCGCTTCTCCAGTGCGGCGACGACATCCTTCTGGTGCGCGGCGGCGCTCTTCTTCAGCTTCTCGACCACGTCCGCGCCGCGCTCGTCCCAAGCCATACCTGGGCCGGCGACACCCAGGTCGGCCTCCCGCTCGAAGCGGACCCAGAAGTCGGCGGTGCCGGTCTTGGCAAGCTTCTTCTCCAAGCCCGGCTTGATCTTCGCCGCGGGCGACTCCGGCGCCGGGTCGACCTTCGCACCGAGCGCGCCGCTGGCCAGGGTGGCCGGCGCTGCCTGGGCGGCCGGGCCGAACCCGGTCAGCGCCGTCGTGGCCAGGAGCGCGGCGGTCGCGAGACCGACCCCGCGCAGCGTCCGGGCCTTCGATCCGAGCCTCATCGGGGATCACCCGCCCCGCACGGTTCCGGGCACCGTCTCGCGACGGGAGGACAGGACAGGGACATGGGGGAACCTCCACCGAGTGGATGAGCGGGGCGGACTCCGGTGTCCGCACGGGATCCTTCGGAGTCTCGACCGCGGAGGTTCTGGTCACCATGGGGGAGAACCCCCATGAATGCCACCCGCGACCTCAAGAGGTGACAGATGGAAGAAGCCCCGAGTCCGAAGACCCGGGGCTCTACCTGTGGTGGTGCGCGAGGGGGGAGTTGAACCCCCACGTCCTTTCGGACACACGGACCTGAACCGTGCGCGTCTGCCTATTCCGCCACTCGCGCGTGCAGCAGAGGAAACGTTAGCCGACACGCACCCATCGACCCAAAACGACGGCACCCCGCCCACCTTGACGCTGGTGGTCACCGGATCGTGGGAGGATCGAAACCACGCAGAATGCGGGAAGTGGCAGATCCCCTAGGGTGCACCGATACGATCGGGCCGAATCGCGGGGACCACTGTGCCCGTACGCGACTGACCACCCACCCCGACCGGCCCACCCCGGCACCTGAGAGGAGCGCAACGACGTGAGCGGCCTGCAGAAGTTCGAGCAGAAGTTGGAGCAGCTCATCTCAGGCGCTTTCGCGAAGGCGTTCCGGTCCGAGGTGAAGTCGGTGGAGATCGTCGCCGCGCTCCAGCGCGAGATCGACAACAACGCCCAGGTGCTCAGCCGCCAGCGGCGGCTGGTCCCCAACGACTTCTTCGTGGAGCTGTCCGCCAGCGACCTGGGCAAGCTGGAGTCCTACGGACCCCACCTCAAGGAAGAGCTGAAGCGCCAGCTGATGGACCACGCCGAGGCGCAGGGGTTCGTGTTCCCCGGCCGCGTGAGCATCGAGTTCGGCGAGGCGAAGGACCTGACGATCGGCCGGTTCAGGGTGCGCAGCCGCGCCCAGGCGGCGGTCTCGGGCGCAGACATGAGCGACACCCAGGTGAGCCGCGCGCAGGCCTACCTGGAGATCAACGGCACCCGGCACCCGCTCCACGGCAACCTCGTCGTGGGTCGAGGCACCGACGCCGACCTGCGCATCAACGACCCGGGCATCAGCCGCCGCCACATCGAGTTCCGCTCGAAGCAGGCCGGCGACCGTGTGCGCGTCGAGGTCTATGACCTCGGCTCGACCAACGGCATGCTGGTCAACGGGCAGAAGATGGCGAGTGCCACCTTGGACGACGGCTCTCAGGTGCGCATCGGCACCACCGTCATCACCGCGCACATCGTGGAGGAGCGCCGTTGAGCGAGCTGACCCTTTTCCTGATCAGGGTCGCCTATCTGGCGATCCTGTGGATCTTCGTGCTGGCCGCGTTGTCGGTGATCCGCTCCGACATGTTCGGCGCGCGGGTCACGAACGCCTCTGCCGGCGGCCAGCCCGCAGCCCCACCGGCTCGCGGCAAGGCCGCTGCGGCGGCGAGAGCACCGCGGCGCGGCGTACCCACGCATGTGGCCGTCACCACCGGCTCCAACGCCGGGGTGACCGTGCCTCTCTCGCAGGCCCCCATCGTCATCGGCCGCGGCAGCGATGCCGCGATCATCCTCGATGACGACTACGCCTCCACCCGCCACGCCCGGATCGCCGTCTCCGGCGACCAGTGGTTCGTGGAGGACCTCGGATCGACCAATGGCACCTACATCGGGTCCGTCCGGATCAACCAGCCGACCGCCATCTCTCTCGGGACCCAGGTGCGGATCGGTAAGACAATCCTGGAGCTGCGCAAGTGACCGCTGCGACCGACCCCACCCCCGACCCTGCTGCTCACCCCGGCACCGCCGATGGACGACCCTTCCGCCTCGAATACGCGGCGGTCTCGGACGTCGGCCGGGTGCGCAAGGACAACCAGGACAGCGGGTACGCCGGCCCCTGGCTGCTGACCGTCTGCGACGGCGTCGGCGGCGCTGCCCGCGGTGACATCGCCTCCAGCACGGCCGTCCAGCAGCTGCGCAAGCTCGACGAGGAGCCTGTCTTCGGGCTGGTCGACGACGACCTGATCGGCCTGGTCTCCCACGCGCTGCACATGGCCCACGACGAGATCGGCCACCTGGTCGACCACGACCCGACGCTCAACGGCACCAGCACGACCTCGACCGTCGGCCTCTTCGACGGCGCCAAGCTGACCGTCGGCCACGTCGGCGACAGCCGTGCCTACCTGCTCCGCAACGGCGCGATCCACCAGGTCACCCACGACCACACCTTCGTGCAGACGCTGCTCGACGAGGGGAGGATCACGGAGGAGGAGGCCAAGACCCACCCCCACCGCAACCTGATCCTCAAGGCCCTCGACGGCACCCGCGAGCTCGAGCCCGACCTGTTCATCGTCGACCTCGCCGCCGGCGACCGACTGATGTTCTGCAGCGACGGTGTCTGCGGCTACGTCGACGACCCGCGGATCGCCGACATCCTGGCCACCGGCACGCCCGAGTACGCAGCCGTCGAGCTGGTCCGTGTCTCCCTCGACTCCGGCAGCACCGACAACGTGACCTGCGTGGTCGCCGACGTGGTGCCCAGCGACACCATCCCGTCCCCTGGCCTCGAGGCCCAGATGGTGGGTGCGGCGGCCGAGCTCAAACGGAAGACCACCAAGACCGGTCAGATGACCGCCCTGTTCCGCGGTCACCGGATGGGCGACACCGGCGAGCTGGACCCGATCGACGAAGAGATCCCGGACGGTGCGATCGCCGCCGACCCGGAGGAGATGCGCTACGCGCTCCAGGCGCCGGTCAAGTTTCTGAAGCTGCGCTGGGCCTTCGGGCTGCTGGCCCTTTTCGGTGTCGTCTGGATCGCTGTCGCGACCGCGTTCGTGTGGTCGCAGAACCAGTGGTACATCGGCGAGCAGGAGGGCAACGTCACGATCTTCCGTGGCGTACCCACCACGATGATCGGCCTCGACCTCTCCGAGCCCTACCAGACCTCTGACCTGAAGGTCGCCGACCTGGCCGAGACCTACCAGAACCAGCTCGAGGACGGCATCCACAGCAAGGACCTGGCCGGCGCCCAGGAGAAGGTGCAGTCCCTGGCCGACCAGAGCGCCGCCGACGCGGGAAGCGGGTCATGAGCGAGGTGGCGGCATGAGCGGTTTCACCCCGGCGAGCTCCATGCCCGTCTTCGTCCACCGGTCACGGCGGGGAGCGGAGCTGGTCCTGCTGATCCTGGCCCTCGCGGTCGGGATCGGGGCCTACGCCGCGGTCGGCCTCGGGGTGCAGGAGAAGATCCCGGTCGACATCGTCGGCTACGGCACCTGGCTGGTCGCGCTGCTGGTGGCGGCCCACATCGGCGTACGTCTGCTGGCTCCCTACGCAGACCCCGTGCTGCTTCCGCTGGTGGCGATGCTCAACGGGTTCGGCCTGGCGGTGATCCACCGGCTCGACCTGGCCGCGGGGGCGAGCGAGACCGACGCCTTCGCCCGCCAGCAGCTGATCTGGATGACGATCGGCGTGGTGCTGTTCCTGATCACGCTCTTCGTCGTGCCCGACCACCGGATGCTGCAGCGGTTCACCTACACCGCCGGCCTCGGCGCGGTGGTCATGCTGATCCTGCCGATGCTCCCGATCATCGGTAAGCAGATCAACGGCGCCCGGATCTGGATCAACCTCGGGCCGGTCAGCTTCCAGCCCGGCGAGGTCGCCAAGGTGCTGCTGGTGATCTGCTTCGCCGGCTATCTGGCGGTCCACCGCGACGCCCTCGCGCTGGCCGGACGCCGGTTCGCCGGCATCGACCTGCCCCGTGGCCGCGATCTCGGCCCGCTGCTGATGATGTGGGTGATCAGCCTCGCGATCCTGGTGCTGCAGCGCGACCTCGGCTCCAGCCTGCTCTTCTACGGCCTCTTCGTGGTGACCCTCTACGTAGCGACCGAGCGCAAGGGCTGGATCGTCGTCGGCGGCGTGCTCTTCGCCGGCGGAGTCTTCGCCGCGATCAGCCTCTTCAGCCACGTCCGTGTCCGGGTGCTGACCTGGCTCAACCCGTTCGACTACTACCCCGAGCCGCTCAACGGCACCTCCTCCGAGCAGCTCGTCCAGGGCCTGTTCGGGATGGCCTGGGGCGGCATGATCGGCCGCGGCTTCGGCTCCGGCGAGCCCTGGCGGATCCCCTACGCCAACTCAGACTTCATCATCCCGGCGATCGGCGAGGAGCTCGGTCTGACCGCGCTCCTGGCTCTGCTGCTCTGCTACGGCCTGATCGTCGAGCGCGGCCTGCGCACGGCGATCGTGGCCCGCGACGACTTCGGCAAGCTGCTCGCCGTCGGCCTGGCCACCTCGGTCGCGCTGCAGACCTTCGTGGTCGTCGGCGGCGTGACCGGGCTCATCCCGCTGACTGGTCTGACCACACCGTTCCTCTCGTATGGTGGATCTTCGCTGGTCGCCAACTGGGTGATCGTCGCCCTGCTGTTGCGCGTCTCGGACCAGTCCCGCCGCCCACTGCCGACGGCGCCGTCCGATGAAGATCTCGCCGCTGAGGAGACCCAGATCGTCAAGCTCGACAAAGGGGCGATGAACAAGTGAACCGCCCCATCCGCACACTGAGTGTCGGCTGCCTGATCCTGTTCGTGGCGCTGATGCTGAACCTGACGTACGTCCAGTTCTTCAAGGCCAACTGGTACAACGACCGCGCTGACAACCGCCGGGTCACCGAGGCGGCCTACTCGCAGCAGCGCGGAGACATCCTGGTCGGCAAGAAGGCGGTCGCGACCAGCGTGCCGAGCGACGGCAAGTTCGAGTGGCAGCGCACCTACCCCGGCGGCAAGAAGTACGCCGCGATCACGGGTTTCATGTCTTACTCCTACGGCCAGACCGGGATCGAGCGCTCCCAGGACTCGGTCCTGTCGGGCAAGGACAACAAGCTCTTCACCAACCGGCTCGTCGACCTGGTCACCAACTCGGAGCCGGCCGGTGGCAACGTCGAGCTCACCATCGACCCGAAGGTCCAGGACGCTGCGTACGAGGGCCTGACCGCTCTCGGCGAGGACGTCCAGGCCGCGGCCGTGGCGATCGAGCCGAAGACCGGCCGAGTCCTGGCCATGGCCACCACGCCGACCTACAACCCGGATCGGTTGGCGAACAACGACATCGGCGAGGCGCAGAAGTCCTACAACCAGCTCTCGAAGGACGACGCCGAGCCGCTGCTCAACCGCTCCATCCAGACGGCCCTGCCGCCGGGCTCGACCTTCAAGCTGGTCACCGCCGCGGCCGCGATCGAGAACCTCGGCATGGACGGTGACAGCATGGTCTACGGCGGCGCCTCGCTCGACCTGCCCGGCACCGACACCGACCTGCCCAACCTCAACGGCACCAGCTGCGGCGGCGAGGAGATCACGCTCACCCGCGCTCTCGAGGTCTCGTGCAACACCGCCTTCGGTTCTCTCGGTATGGAGCTCTCCGACGAGGAGATGCAGGACCAGGCCGAGGGGTTCGGGTTCGGCCAGGACTACCTCGACGACATCGGCCCTCTGGCGATCAGCCAGTACCCCGACAACGGTGGCGACAAGGCCAAGCAGGCCCGTGCCGCCATCGGCCAGCAGGACGTGATCGCGACCCCGCTGCAGATGGCGATGGTCTCAGCGGGCATCGCCAACGGTGGCGAGGTCATGAAGCCCTACCTCGTCGACCGGGTCACCTCCTCCTCGCTCGACGTCATCGACCAGGGCAACCCGACCACGATCGACAACCAGCCCGCAGTCTCGCAGGACACCGCCGAGATCCTGACCGACATGATGGTCAGCACCGTCGAGAACGGCACCGCCGAGGCGGCATCGATCGACGGTGTGAGCGTCGCCGGCAAGACCGGCACCGCGCAGACCACGCCGGACAAGCCGCCGTACGCCTGGTTCACCTCGTTCGCCCCGGCGGAGAACCCGTCCATCGCGGTTGCTGTGATGGTCCAGAAGAGCGGCACCGAACGCAGCGAAATCGCCGGCGGACGGCTGGGCGGCCCAATCGCGAAGGCCATGATGGAGGCAGCGATCTCATGAGTCGTTACGTATTCCACGAGCTCATCGGCACCGGCGGGATGGGCGAGGTGTGGCGGGCGACCGACACGACCCTCAACCGCGAGGTCGCGATCAAGCTCCTCAAGCCCGAGCACGCCGAGGACCCGATCGGGCGCTCCCGGTTCGAGTCCGAGGCGAAGCACGCCGCGGCGCTCCACCACCCCAACGTGGTGGCCGTCTACGACGTCGGCGAGATGCCGACCGCCTCCGGCCTGATGCGGCCGTTCCTGGTGATGGAGCTCGTCGACCACAAGCCGCTCTCGGAGCTCATCCGTGATGGGCGGCCCCTGGCCCCCGAGGTCGTCCGCGACCTGCTCGGTCAGGCCGGCGACGCGCTGGCCGCCGCCCACCGGGCCGGCATCGTGCACCGTGACGTGAAGCCCGCCAACCTCCTGATCACCCCGCAGCGCAAGGTGAAGGTCACCGACTTCGGCATCGCCCGTGCGCAGGCCTCGACCGGGATCACCGGCACCGGCCAGGTGATGGGCACGCCGCAGTACCTCAGCCCCGAGCAGGCCCGTGGCGAGAAGGCCACGCCGGCCTCCGACGTCTACTCCCTCGGTGTGGTCGCCTTCGAGTGCCTGGCCGGCTACCGGCCGTTCCAGAAGGAGACCCCGGTCGCGACCGCGATCGCCCACCTGCACGACCCGGTCCCACCGCTGCCCGACCACGTCCCGGCCGATCTGGCCGCGATCGTGATGAGGAGCCTCCAGAAGGACCCGACCCTCCGCTACGCCGACGCGGCCGCGTTCACCAGCGCGATGGTCGGTCACGGCGCCGCCGACCCGGACGCCGATGCCACCGTCGTCGCCGCCGCGGTGCCCGGCGACGCGACCGCCACGTCGGTCATGGACCCGGTGCCATCGCCCACTCAGAACTATGTCGGCATGCAGGGCGCTGCCGGTGGCCCCGAGGGCCCGCCGCCGCCTCGCTACCAGGACCCCTACGACCGTTACGACGAGGACGACGAGCAGAAGCCCTGGTACAAGAAGCCGTTCAACATCGTCGTCATCCTGATGCTCGTGGCCGTGATCATCGCGGTCATCTGGATCATCTCGACCCTCGCCGCGGATCCGAAGACCCCTCCGGCCAACGACACGTCCACCACCCCTTCGGCCTCCGCGAAGCCCACTCCTTCGGAGGAGGCTGAGGAGGAGCCGAAGGCCGTCGAGATCAACGAGGACGACTACGTCGGCCGCAACGTCGATGACGTACGCCGAGAGCTCCAGGATCTGGGGCTGACCCCCAAGGTGGCGGTCCAGGACAACGACGGCAGCTACGAGCCCGACACGGTCTCCGGCCTCGACCCGACCCGCAACCTCTACGAGGGCGACCCGATCACCATCCGCTACTACGGCGAGCGCCCCGTGGTCGAGCAGCCTCCCGCCGAGGAGCCCGACGAGGAAGAGAGCGACGAGGAGGAGCCGACCGACGGAGAGTCCTCCGACGGCTGGGTCTTCCCCGAGCTCCCGGGCGACGAGAACACCAACGGCAATGGCAACGGCAACGGGGGCGGCAATGGCTGAGGGAGCTCTCCTCGCCGGTCGCTACGAGGTCGGCGAGCTCCTCGGCCGAGGCGGCATGGCGGAGGTCCGAAAGGGCACCGACCACCGACTCGGCCGCGTGGTCGCGATCAAGCGGCTGCGGGTCGATCTCGCCAGCGACGCGACCTTCCAGGCGCGCTTCCGGCGCGAGGCGCAGTCCTCGGCCAAGCTCAACCACCCCTCGATCGTGTCGGTCTACGACACCGGCGAGGAGAAGTCCGACGACGGCGTCGCCCAGCCCTACATCGTGATGGAGTACGTCGCCGGCCGCACGCTGCGCGACGTACTCCGTGAAGGTCGCAAGATCCTGCCCGAGCGGGCGCTGGAGATCAGCTCCGACGTACTCAACGCGCTCGACTACAGCCACCGCAACGGGATCATCCACCGCGACATCAAGCCGGGCAACGTCATGCTGACGCCGGCCGGTGACGTGAAGGTGATGGACTTCGGCATCGCCCGGGCGCTCAACGACGCCCAGTCCACGATGACCCAGACCGCGGCGGTGGTCGGGACCGCGCAATACCTCAGCCCCGAGCAGGCCCGTGGCGAGCAGGTCGACGCCCGGTCTGACGTCTACTCGGCCGGCTGCCTCCTCTACGAGCTGCTCACCGGTCGTCCGCCGTTCGTCGGCGACTCGCCGGTCTCGGTGGCCTATCAGCACGTCCGCGAGCAGGCCCAGCCTCCCTCGGCCCACGACCCGACGCTGACCCGCGAGCTCGATGCGATCGTGATGAAGTCGCTGGCCAAGCGGGTCGAGGATCGCTACCAGTCCGCGCAGGCGATGCGCACCGACATCGAGCGCTACCTCGCCGGGCGTCCGGTCCAGGCGACGGTGCCGCCGAGCTTCGACCAGACCCAGGTCGCCCAGAACCGCGCGGTCGGCCCCTATGACGGCGATCCCACCAACGGTGGCTACTACCCGCCTCAGGACGACCAGCCCCAGGGCCCTCGCCCATGGGTGCTCGTACTGCTCGGTCTGGTCATCATCGGCCTCATCGGACTGGGTGCCTACTACCTGCCTGCGGCCCTCGGCCCGCAGACCACGCCCGCACCCGACGTCACCGGTCTGACCGAGCAAAAGGCGAGGACCGAGCTGAGCGCGGCCAAGCTGAAGGTTGAGGTCAAGCGGGAGCCGAGCGACACCGTCGCGGTCGGCGTCGTGATCTCCCAGGACCCGTCCGCCGGTCAGGACGTCGAGGAGGGCAGCACCGTCACCCTGACGGTCTCCACCGGTCCACCCAACCGGGAGATGCCCAACGTGATCGGGTCTCCGCAGAAGACGGCCAAGGAGCTCCTCGAGGGGGACCCCTACAACTTCACGGTCAAGGTCGAGACGGAGGAGTCAGACGAGGCCAAGGGCACCGTGATCGAATCCGACCCGGTCGACGGAGAGAGCGTCACCACCGGCAAGTCGACCGTCGTCACTCTCACCGTCTCCAAGGGCCCGAACAAGGTCCCCAACGTCGTCGGCAAGACGGCCGAGCAGGCGGAGGAGATCCTCCGCAACGCCGGCTTCACACCGGTCCGCAAGGACGAGCCCAACACGGACAAGCCCAAGGACACCGTCGTCGAGCAGACGCCGGCCAAGGGCACTCCGCTCGCGCAGGACGGCCAGGTGATCATCTTCGTCTCGACGAAGGAGGAGGCCCTGCCGAGCTGTCAGACGCTCGTCCCCGGGACGGACCCGGCCAACCCGTCGGCGTCGGCCACTCAGACCGCCGACCCGGGCGACCCGCCGACGTGTGACCCGGCGCTCCCCCCGAGCGCCCCGGCGGCTCCGTAGCCCGGGCCCTCGCCGAAGCCCCTGTCTCAGTCCTCCTGAGGCAGGGGCTTCGCGTATTTCACGTCGAGCAGGCCGTCGTAGGCCGGAGCGGTCAGGTAGGTCAGCGGCTTGAGGGACCAGCCGATCTGGACGTTGGGGTCGAGGGCGTCGGCCTGGTAGTTCTGCACGTGGTTGTCGCGGTCGATCGCGGCCTGCAGCCGGTCGGGGTCACCGACCGCCTCGATGACGTACGGCTGGGGGTAGGGGACGCCGTCGAGCTGCACCGTGCTGCCGGAGCACTTGATGCCGGTGGTGGTGATGATCCGCTTGCCGGCGATCGTGATCGCCTCGGCGCCACCGGCCCAGAGCGCGTTCACGACTGCCTGGATGTCCTGCTGGTGCACGACGAGCGAGTTGGGGTCGTCTCCTGTGTAGCTCTCCTGGACCTCCGAGGGCGCGTCGCCCAGGACGATCTGCATGCCCGCGCCGCTGTGGTCGGAGGTGCCGGCCGGGTCGGCGAGCCGCGCGGACTGGTGCTGGAGCTTCTTGACGTCCTTGTCGGTGACGCCGCTGGTGAGATGGTCCACCTGGCTCTGCAGGTCGGCCAGCTGGGCCTCGAGGCGGTTGTAGCGGATCCTCTCCCCGTCGACCAGGGTCGCCAGGTCCTCGTAGCGTCCCGGACGCAGGTCGGTGCCGTCGGCGTTCACGAAGCTCACCGCCAGCAGGCCGCCACAGAGCAGCACCACGACGGGCGTACCGACCCTCCACGAGGTCAGGCGGGACCAGCGCTTTGGTTTAGAGGTGGGGTTACCCTGGGTTCCGGAGCTCACGACCATTAGGGTATGCGCAGCAATCACATTTGTCTGAGGAGCATCACCCGTGGCCAAGCTCAAGCTCTCGAAGAAGAGTGATCTCGACCTTCCCAAGGAGCCACTCTTGACTCCCCGCTTCGGGGTCGCCCTGTTGCTGATCGCCCTCGGCATCGGCTGGATCGCCTACTACTACATCGGGGTTCGCCCCAACGAGGTCGGTGGCGACTTCACCGGGCCGAAGTTCATGCAGAAGCTCGAGGACTGGAACTACCTGATCGGCTTCGTCCTGCTCTTCCTGGGCCTGGCCGTCTCTGCCCACCCGAAGACCCCACTGGGCCGCGGTCGCGGCGTCGTCGTCGGCATGCTCGGCTGCTTCGTCATCGGCCTGATCTGGATCTGCGTCTTCTACATCTTCGCCAACGACCACCTGGACAAGATCTGGGTCTTCAACGACCTGGGTCAGAAGAACCTCCTGGTCGGCATCGGTTTCATGGCGGTGGGCTTCACCTTCGCCACGAAGTGGGAGTGACCCTCTCGGTAGACCTCGAAAGCGGCGCAAACCTTTGGTTTGCGCCGCTTTGCGTTACACGGGTGTAGTTCTCCACAGGCCCATCCACACCTGTGGATTTGTCCACGACGTGAAAACGCCCCGAAAACACCTACCTCGAAGGCGTCAGAACAGCGCGATCCGTACGCCGATCAGGGCAAGCAGCACCAACGCGAAGCCACCCAGAGCAGCCCATTGCAACGGCGCCTTCCGGTCGGCCCGGAGCGAGGTGAAGATGCCCGCGACGACGAGACCTCCGATGAAGCCACCGACGTGGCCCTGCCAGGAGATGCCGTTGCCGAAGAAGGTGATGCCCGCGTTGATCAGGAGCACCGGCAGCAGCGGAGAGAGCGACTGGCCGGCCCTGACGAAGAGCACCACCAGGACACCCAGGAGACCGAAGATGGCGCCCGAGGCGCCGACGGTCGAACCGGCCGGTGCCGACGCCCAGACCACCAGGGCGGAGCCCGCCAGGCCGGAGATCAGGTAGAAGACCAGGAACCGCAGCCGGCCGACGATCGGCTCGAGGAACGAGCCGAGCATGTAGAGCGACAGCATGTTCACAGCCAGGTGGATGAGCGAGACGTGGGTGAACGTCGAGGTCAGCAGCTGCCAGAACGCGCCGTCGTCGACACCTGGCATCCAGGTGTAGCCGCTCGCCCGGCAGACGTCGTTCGGCACCGCGAACCCACCGTCAGGCGTGAGGCAGTAGCCCTGCAACCGGATCGCCAAGAAGTCGGCGATCCTCGACCCGGATCCACCGGTCAGGATGATGCTCAGCCAGACCAGGACGTTGACGCCGATGAGCGACAAGGTCACCGGGAGCGCCCGGAAGCTCACCCGCGCGCCGGTGAAGCGCTTGGGCTGGCGTACGGACTTGTGGCCTTCCTTCACGCACTCGGGGCACTGGAAGCCCACGGAGGCGCTGGCCATGCAGTCAGGGCAGATGGGACGCCCACAGCGCTGACAGCTGATGTGGGTCTCACGGTCGGGGTGGCGGTAGCAGACCGGCACCCCGACCGGTGTCGAGTCGGACAACTAGACGATCTCGAGCGTCTCGATGACGACGGGCTCGACCGGGCGGTCCATCGCACCGGTCTTGGTGCCGGAGATCGAGTCGACAGCCTTCTTCGACTCCTCGTCGGCGACCTCACCGAAGATGGTGTGCTTGAAGTTCAGCCACGGCGCCTGGCCGGTGGTGATGAAGAACTGCGAGCCGTTGGTGCCGGGGCCGGCGTTGGCCATCGCGAGCAGGTAGGGCTTGTCGAAGGTGAGCTCGGGGTGCGGCTCGTCCTTGAAGGTGTAGCCCGGGCCGCCCGTACCGGTGCCCAGCGGGCAGCCGCCCTGGATCATGAAGCCGGGGATGACGCGGTGGAAGCCGAGACCGTCGTAGTAGGGAACACCGGAGCGGCCGGCGTCGTCCGTGTACTCCTTGGTCCCCGTTGCGAGGCCGACGAAGTTGGCGACCGTCTCCGGAGCATGGTTGGGGAACAAGGTGATCGTGATGTCACCGTGATTGGTGTGGAGGATGGCCTTCTGGTCAGCCATGACCTGCCCTTCCGACATTGGGATTGGTACGGGATGTAACTCCTCGATCCTCCCACACAGAGGGTCGAGATCAGGCGGCTGAGGCCTCCATCGCGACCCGCGTCAGCTTGGTGGCGCGGTGCTCGGCCCAGAAGCTGAGCACCGGGATGGTGCCGCACAGAGCGGTGACGATGGTGAAGGGCATCGGCCAGGCCGCCTTGCGTGACAGCAGGAACGCGGTCAGCAGGAAGATCATGTAGAGCCAGCCGTGCGCGACACCGAGGTACTGCGAGATGTCGGCACCCAGCTGCCAGCCGGCGCCGCTGTCCTTGGCCAGCCACGCCGCATCGCTGACCAGATAGCCGTAGTGGAGCGGCAGGCCGATGAGGCACAGCACGACGAGCAGCACACCCACGATGGTGGCCATGATCCGATAGGCAGCCAGATTGCCGGAAAGACTCACGCCTTGGAGGGTACGTGGCTTTCCTGAGGCGCTTTCTCAGGGGTCGGCATCGTGTCCTCGCCGTCCTCGTCGTCGCTCTCGTCGCTGTCGTCGGGTCGGCGCAGGGTGTCCCGCACGTAGCGCCACCACACGTAGATCGCGAAGACGCCGAACAGCCACCACTCGATCGCGTAGAGGAGGTTGCGCAGCCCGGTCGTGGCCTCCGGCTCGGGCAGCTGCGGGGCGGGCACGTCGGCGACGTCCGTGGCGCCGTCGTTGACCGGCATCGCGCTGGCCGGCCAGTCGTCCTCGACCGGCGAGCGCACCATGTAGGCGCTGTAGAGGTCGTAGCTGGTGCGCGAGATCAGGTCGGAGACGTCCAGCTGCGGGAAGACGTTGTCGGACTTGCGGTCGTCGGCGACGTCGGTCCAGTCGCTGGGCTGCAGCCAACCGGTGACGGTGACGTGACCGCGCGGCGCGGGCGGCGCGGTGCCGACCTCGGGGGTCCAGCCACGCACGACGTAGACGGCCGACTCGGTGTCCTCGACGAGCACCGGCGTGACGGCCCAGAAGCCGATCTGAGAGCCTCGCTCCATCCCGTCGATGAAGATGGTCTCCTCGGGCATCCAGATCCCGGAGACGGTCACGGGGCGGCCGATCTGCTCCCACGGGAAGGCGTCGTTGGGGCCGATCAGGTCAGTGAACGCCTTCGGCTTCGCATGCACCAGCTGCGCGACCTGGTCCTGCTTGTCCTGCTGGCTCGACTGGTACTGCCACACCCCGAGCAGCACCGCCCCGGTCACGAAGATCACCACCAGCGCGTGCGCACCCCACAACCTGGGGGAGAAGATACTTCGCGGGGGACTCGTCTGGGCGGCCATAGCAGCTCCCAGAGTACGGGGGCCTAGTCGCAGACCGCGAATGGGACGGGTTCGCTGGTGACGAGCGTGGCGGCGGTCACCGGGTTCGTCACCCGGAACCCGATCCGTCCCGTGGCCGGATCCGCGACACCGTTGGTGAAGACCTTCTTGTACGCCGCGACCTGATCGCCCAGCTTCAGCCGGTAGAACAGGTCGTCACGGTCCTCACCGAGACGCAGGGTGGCCAGCCCTCCGCCGAACTCGACCGAGTAGGCCTCGACCGGCGCCAGCCTGGTCTTCTCCTTCGGCCCGCCCGCGGCGCAGCCGTTGACGACGTACGTCGAGGTGGCGGGGCCTCCGGCGACCGCGACCAGCACCTCCTGCGCAGCCCAGCTCTCCACGTCCGGGGTCGCGGTGTTCTTGGTGATCAGGTGGGTCTCCGGGTCGAACTTCGCGCCCTTCAGCGGGCCTACGCCCGCCTTGATCGCCTTCTCCGGCTTGACCCGGTCGGAGACCTTGATGACGTACCCGTCCTTGCCGCCGCCGGTGAACCTGGCCTCCCAGGTCACATCGGCCGCGCCCCACTTGTAGGTGTCGCGCAGGCGCTGGTCGACCCCACGCAGCAGACCACCGCTGACCTGGGCGGCTTCCTTGTCGGCCCGGTTCCACAGGTCACTCTGGCCCGCGGGGCTCGACCGGCCGGTGATGTCGTCGAGCCCGAAGAGCGACTTCACCTCGGCGTAATCGGTCACCGCCAGCGTCTTGGCGCCGGCGGGGACGAACGTCATGGCTGCCTCGACGGGGTCCATGGTCGCGGCGTACACGGGGTAGGTGTCCTCCGACGCCGCCGCCTCAGGCTTCTTCGGCTCGCTGTCGTCCCCGCAGCCGGCCAGCGCAAGGGCCAGCCCAACGGCCAGCACGCACATGCCCCATCGCCTCACGTTCACCCCAACGAGTATTCCTGATCCCTGTCACGGTGTGCGTCACGAAATAGATGGAGGCCGCAGGCGGAACGCGCCTGCGGCCTCCTTGATCCCGAGCGTCAGCGACCAGCGCCTGTGAGCTCAAGGGATGCGGGAAGAGGCTCGAGCACCGGGTCGATGATCCGCGAGGAGGCCTCGGACCGAGCGACCCGACTGCGGCGCAGGTCCTTGACGGTCGTGAGGCGGCGGAGCCAACGGTCGGTGCCGTCGTAGCGAGCCGTGAAGGGCTTGCGGCCGTGCAGCGCACGGTGGTTGTCGACGATGAGGATCTCGCCCGGGGCGAGCGCGACGTCCTCGACGTTCGCGGAGAGCTCCATGATGAGCAGCTGGAGCGCCTGGTCGGCCTCGACGTCGCCCGGCAGAGCCGCCATGTAGGGCGGGTCCAGACGGACGTCGGGGGCCTGGGGTGAGCCGGAGAGCACCGCGGTCGGCGCGGCGAGCAGCTCGGCCTCGTTGACGCCGGCCTCGCGGAGGTTGCGCAGGTGCTCGTCGTCGGGGTGGATCACGTAGCGCGGCTCGAACAGCGGAGCGTACTCAGGGCCGGTCACGTCGATCGAGCTGATGCCGACCGCGGTGGTCGGGATCATGTCCTCGTTGCGCAGAGCGATCAGTCCGAGGTGGTCACAGCGAAGGTTGCTGAACGCGTCCTCGATGTGCAGGTCGAGCACGACGTCGCTGCTGTGCCCGGTCTGCAGGCTCTCCTGCTTCTGGATCGGCAGGATGTTGTTGACCAGCTGGCCACCCTGCAGCGAGGACCAGGAGACGGCGTCACCGAGCTGAGCCATGATCAGCGCGAGCCAGAAGTCGGCCATGTGCGGCGCCTGGGCGTCGGGGTGGTTCCAGTGCGGCGGGGTGGGGCCGGCGGTCACCGGAAGCCCACTGACCACCAGGGCGTCGGTCGCATCGCCGTAGCGGAATGCGCGGATCGCCTTGGCGACGCTGTCGGGAAGCTCACCGCCGAGGAACGGCGCGGTCTCGAGGAACTCCGAGGAGACCGGGCTCTCGAACCGGGCGAGCAACGACTCCGACAGCTCGGCTGCGGCCTGGGACTCTGCTGGGGTCATCTCGACCCGGGTGACTACGGACTCTGCGCCCACGACATTGACCTCTCGGACTTTGCGGTGGAGGGGTTCGTCAGAAGCGTTTTCTGGCGCCCGCACCAAAGGGTTTCCTAAGTTCGAGACCACTTTGTTCCGCCGTACGGAATTCAAACGAGTGATAGGTCCAAATATCGAGACGATAGGTATTAGGCCCCTTGCGCAATCGCCGTGAACCTGTTTAGGGAATGTATCTCCCTTGCGGTCTGCCAGTTACCAGCAATTTGCCCGTCTGGCGCGGTTTCTCGAAGACTCACGCGGCCCGTTCCGACCCCTATCCTGAGCACCATGACAGCGATGACGCCACCGGGGACGACACCGAGAACAACGGCAGGGTTCGGTGGCTCGACGGCCGACGTGGTGCTGACGATCGTCCTGATCGTGCTCGGCTTCGGCGCGAGCGTCATGGCCAGCTTCTTCGGGGCGTTCTCCATCATGGCCAGCGATGGGTGCTTCGAGACCTGCAACTACACGATGATGAACATCGGCGTCGCGGTGATGGTCTTCACCCCGTGGATCTGCTGGCTCGTCTTCGGCATCTGGGGGTCGTCCGCCTGGCCCGCAAGAAGCTCGCCGTTCTCGTCGTGGTCGCCGGCGGCGTACTCTCGGTCGTTCTCTACATCGTCGGGATCGTCCTGCTGACGGCCACGATCGGCTGACCTCACCGGTACGGATCGACGAGCTCGCGCAGCGACGTGAGCGCCTCCCGCAGGGCTGAGGCCAGGCGGGGGCCGAGATGATCGTTCCACTCCTGCTCGACGCCCATCACCACCTCGCGAGCGCGGTCAGCGGCGTCCTGCCCGGCGGCCGTGAACCTGATCAGGCGCGCCCGACCGTCGACCGGGTCCGGGACCCGCTCGACGAGCCCTTCCCGCTCCAGCGCCGCGACCAGCACGCTCGCGGTCTGCTTGGTGACCTGGGCCTGCTCGGCCAGATCGACCAGGCGCGAGCCGTCCTCGGCGATCCGCTGGGCGAGCCGGGCCTGCGCGACGGTGATGTCGTAGCCGGCGTCCCGCATCGCGGAGATGACCCGTTCGTCCATCGCCCGGTAGGCGATGAGCATGAGCGTTGCGACGTCCATCGAACCCCTAGACCCCCTTGACCCCCTTGACAGCGTGCGGCACCCTGCTCAATATAGTCAGTAAGACTGACTATCATACCGCTCTCCGGTGTCCAGACGACCGTCTGTTCACGGGGCTCCGCCGGACGCGTGTTGCTTCCACGATCTCCACAGCCTCGCGCGCCGAGGCCCGTCCCGAGCAGGCCCACATGAACGCAGTCGCTCAGCTCAGTGCCGGCATCTCCGCCCTGATCCTCATCGCCGTCTTCCCCTTCGAGGCCTTCTTCATCCACCGCCCCGAGGTCCAGCGGTTCCTCGGGATCGAGCCGAACGGCATCCGCAACGTCCACCTGTGGTCGTTCTGCATCGGCGCCCGCAACGCTCTCGCCGGCATCGGCACGCTCGTCGGCCTCTGGATGGTGAACTTCGGCGACGAGTCCACCGGCATCACCGTCGTGGTCGTCACCTGCATCTACATGCTGCTCGCCTCGTTGTTCATGGGGATCGCCGACGCTCTCGGCTACTGGCTCCCACGCGGCGGCAGCATCCGCGGAACCGTCGCCGCCTCCGTCCTGCCCGCGGTCGCACTGATCGCGATCGCGGTCTGATAGCGGGAACGGAGCAGGACCACTACGCTCCGAAGCATGGGCGCCGCGATCGTCTCGGGACTCTTCGCCGTGGTGCTCGCGTGTCTCGCCTGGGGCCTCAAGAACGGCAGCAGACGCGCCCGGGCACTGACTCGGATCGAGCGCTACGCCCAGATTCTCAAAGAGCTTCCGTACGGTCACCCGGCTCGCGCTCATCTGGACGCGGCGCTGGCTGCTGAGGCCGAGAAGCTGAGCTCCTTGTTAGGCGCGACGCCGTCGCTGGCTCCCGCACCGCTCCCCGAGAACCCGCATGTCCTGCCCGACACCGGGCCCGCCACCATGGACGACGTCTTCGGGACCGGCGAACACCGACCGATCACCACTCCGGGCACCCCATCCCCGACCCAGCAGCCCATCCCCTCGTCGCCGTGGCCCGCTCCGCCACGCGTCCGGTCGACCCCACCGCTCCAGGCATACGCCTCGGTGGGCCTGGGCCTGCTGGCCGGCGGGTTCGCGTTGTTCGCGCTCTGGCTCGCCATCGATCATCTGGTGGGCTAAAAGATATTCCTTGACAGGAATATGCCGATTAAGGCATGTTTGATCCGTGCCCACCCGCGACGTCTTCAGCGTGATCGCCGACCCGACCCGTCGGCAGATCCTCGACCTGCTCTGCCAGCGCGAGATGGCGGTGGGCGAGCTGGTGGAGACCCTCGGGCTCGCCCAGCCGAACGTGTCCAAGCACCTGCGGACACTGGGTGAGGCGAACCTGGTCCACGTACGCGTCGACGGACCGCGCCGTCACTACCGGCTGCGTCCCGAGCGGCTCCGCGAGCTGGAGGAGTGGCTGGCGCCGTTCCGCCGGATGTGGGCCGACCGCCTGGACGCCCTCGAGCGCCACCTGGACCAGCTCGACGACCACGAGGAGGACTGAAAGATGACCGAGACGACCGAACCCCTGGGCGAGGTGCTCCGCGACGGCGAGAGGGCGGGCCTTCGCTACGTACGCCAGCTGCGCCACTCACCCGAGAAGGTGTGGCGGGCCCTGACCGAGACGGACGGCCTGCGGCACTGGTTCCCGACGGACATCGTCGGGGAGCGTGTTGCCGGAGCGCGGCTGAGTCTCCCGTTCTGGCCCGAGGGCCTGGAGCTGGCGAGCACCACCGACGCGATCGAGGAGATGGGGGTCGACCCGGACAGCTACGTCTCGGCGGGGGAGCTGCGGGTCTGGGACCCGCCCCGGACTTTCGAGTTCACCTGGGGGATGGACGGCCGCGAGGAGCTGACCGACCTGCTCCGCTTCGAGCTCGAGCCCACCGACGACGGCACCCGTCTCACCTTCGTGACCTGGTTCGGCAGTCCCACCGGGAACACCGATTCCGCCGTCGGCTGGCACGTCTGCCTGGACCACCTCGCCGGCGTCCTCGACGCGCCGGAACCGCCGGCCGACGAGGACGCTGCCGTCGTCGTCCAGCGGGTCATGGCCCGGTCCGAGGAGCTGCGACCGGCGTACGCCGCCCTGCTTCAGGACGCGGTCGAGTCGAGCTCGTAACGGCGCTGCAGCAGGATCGCGCCGCTCATCAGGACGGCGGGCACGATCGTGAACCCGACGACCACGGCCACCAGCGCCGAGTGCGGTTGGACGATGTGCTCGCCGGCGGTGCCGGACACGAAGCCACCGAGGCCGAGAACCCCGGCGTACAGGTAGGGCCCGAGCGCGGTGCCGAGCGCCTCGGTCGCCGTCCAGGCACCGGTGTAGGCGCCCGCACGGGAGACCCCGGCGGAGCGGGCGGCGTCCACGGCGTCGGGGACCATCGAGAACGCGAACAGCTGCAGGCCTGCGAACGCGACGCCGAGCGCGACGACCGCGGGAGCGGTGACCGCGATCCCGACCGCCGCGCCGGCCAGAAGGACCAGCGAGCCCACCACGAAGATGGACTGGCACAGCAGCAGCCCGCGCTGCTTGCCGATGCGGCGCGACACCGCCCGCCAGACCGGCCCCGCGACCAGCGCCGGACCGAGGAACAGGCCCATCAGCAGCGCCGTCAGCTTCTTGTCGTCGAAGATGTGGTCGGTCACGAAGGGCAGCGCGGCCAGGAACAGATGGGTCGTCGTACCCGTCAGCAGGTAGGACAGCGCGAGGAACCGGAAGTTGCGGTCGCGCCACGCGACCCGGAGGTCGTCGAGCACCGAGTGCGCCGACCCCGTCTCCGGAGGCCGCACCCCGCACTCGGCGGTGAGCCGCCGGACCCCCCGGATGGCGACGAACGCCGTGATCACGATGACGACCCCGAGGGCCACGGCCATCTGGGCGTACGCCGCGCGGCTGCCGGACGCGGTCAGGGCCGGGGCGATCACCCCCGCGCTGAGCAGCCCGACGGTCAGGAACGCCATCCGGTAGACGAAGACGCGGGTGCGCTCGTGGTAGTCGATGTCGAGATCGGACGCCGTCGTCAGGTAGGGCACCTGGAAGCTCGCGAAGAGCAGGTTGCCGACGACCAGCCAGCAGCAGACCCAGGCGGCAGCCGACCAGCCCTCGAGGCCACCGGGAACGGCGAACAGCGCGGCCATCGCGACGCCCAGCAGGGCCCCACGGGTCATCATCGAGCGTCGGTGTCCCTGCCGTACGGCCTCGCGATCCGAGCGCGAGCCGAGCAGCGGGTGGACGATCACGTCGATCACCTTCGGCGCGAGGATCGTCAGGCCCGCCAGGAACGGCGCGACGCCCAGCACGTCGGTGAGGAAGTAGAGGAGCAGCAGGCCCGGGACGGTGACCCATACGCCCATCCCGACCGAGCCGACGCCGTACTCCGACAGGGTGCCGACGCGCGCGCGACGCACCGCCGGCAGCGTGGTCATGCCATCTCCCGGTGGCGGCGCACGACGCCGACGGCGAGGTCGGCACCCTCGAAGGCACCGGCCCGCGCACGCTCGGCCAGGGTGCGCCGCACGATGCGGTCCGACACGGCCGGCAGGTGGCGGGCGATGAAGAACTCGAGCGCTCCCCTGCGCGTGGTGGTGACGTCGCGGCGTACGCGGGTCGACATGGCCGCGCGGACGATCGCGTCCACGACACCCTCCAGCGGCTCGTAGCTGCTCATTCCCTCGAGAGAGAGCCCCGCGGCCGCGGTCGAGTCGTGGATCGGGCTGCGCACCGCCGACGGATAGACACAGGTGACCCCGACATGGGTGCCGAGCTCGTGGCGCAGCGCGTCGGCGTAGGCGACCATCGCCCGCTTGGACGCGCCGTACGCAGCGGCCAGCGGCAGCTGGAGCACCGCCATCCGCGAGGCGACCATCACCACCCGGCCACGGTCGGCGACGAGCGCGTCGACGCAGGCCGCGGTGACCCGCCAGGTGCCGACGAGGTTGATGTCGAGCTGGCGGCGTACCTCCTCGCCGGGAGGCAGTTCCGCGGGCGCCGGGCCGCCGATGCCTGCGTTGTTGACGAGGATGTCGAGCCCTCCGCCCAACTGCCCGACGGCCTCCTCGACCGCGGTCGTGACGCTCGCGTCGTCGGTGACGTCGCACGCGACGACCGGATAGAGCTCGTCGCCGGTCGGGCGGATGTCGAGCCCGACGACCTGCGCCCCCTGGGCCACCAGGCGGGCGCCCAGCGCGCGGCCGATGGTGCCGGAGGCTCCGGTGATGAGGACCCGCTTGCCGCGTACGTCCTGCCGGTTCTGCCTGCTCATGCGCGCGACTCCTCGCTGGTGACGGACGGGTTCCGGGCCGGGCCGACGCGGCCCGTGCCGGACGCGATCTCCCGCGGGACCGCGGCGACGTACTGGTCGAAGTCGATGCGCATCATCGGGCGCTTCGCGCCCCACCGCGCCAGCGCCGCGGCGTACGCCTTGGTCACCGCGGCACGTTGCGCGGCCGGGGCGGGAAGCCCGTAGCGGCCGCTGAAGCAGGCCGCGACGAGCTTGGCCTGAGCCTCGACGACCGGCAGCGCGGCCCCGGTCGACTGCATCAGGCCGGTGAACGCGAGCGTCGGGTCCTCGAGGTGGAAGACCCGCATGAACAGCGGCATCGACTCCGGGTCCTCGCCCGTCCACTCCGTGCCGAGGAACGGCAGGCTGACCCGGTAGCCGGTGGCCCAGACGATGACGTCGACCTCGTCCGTGCTCCCGTCGGTGAATTTGACGGTGGCGCCGTCGAAGCGCTCGATCCCCGGCCGCGCGACCACCTCGCCGTGGGTCAGCCGGTGCAGGATCGTGTCGCTGATCGTCGGGTGGTTCTGGAACAGTCCGCCCGCCGGCGCCGGCAGCCCGTACGCCTCCGGCCGGCCCACCGCGACCCGCAGCATCGTCTCCGCGATCCGCTGCCGGAGACGCCAGGGGAGTCGCGCGAGGGCAGCCCCGGTGGCATCGGCCGGACGGCCGAAGAGGTACTTCGGCACGATGTGGGCACCGTGCCGCGCCGAGAGCAGCACCGGCCCGTCGCTGACGTGGGATGCGTCGACGGCGATGTCCATCGCCGAGTTGCCCATCCCGACCACCAGCACGCGCTGACCTGCGAAGACGTCAGGCGAGCGGTAGTCGTGCGCGTGCATCTGGTGCCCGGCGAAGTCACCGGGGTAGGCAGGCGACGGCCAGCGCGGGTCCCAGTTGTGGCCGTTCGCGACCACGACCGCGTCGAATGCCTCGGTGGTGGTCGCCGCTCCGTCCGGGCCGGTCGAGGTCACCTCCCACCCGTCGCCGGTGCGGCGTACGCCGATGACGGTGGTGCCGAAGCGGATCCGCTCGGTCACCCCGTGCTCGTCGGCATAGGACTTCAGGTAGCCGGCGATCATGTCCGCCGAGGGATAGTCCGGCCAGTCGACGGACATCGGGAAGTCGACGAACTCGGTACGGCCCTTGCTGGTGTTGAGGTGGAGGCTGTCGTAGGCGGGCGACAGGCCGCTCGCGTTGTCCCGTGCCCACAGCCCGCCCGGACGGTCGCCGCGCTCGAGCACGGTGACGGACAGGCCCTCCTCGAGCAGCGCCTTCGCCGCGGTGAGGCCGGCCGCGCCGGCACCGATCACCGCCACCTCGGTGATGTCCATGAGCCCTCCTGGGTATCTGATCGGGCGTCAGTCAATCGCATGATGGAGAGCTGGACAAGGCTCTTCCGAGGATTTCTCCAACAAGTGATGGAGACGGTTATCCTCGGGACCATGAGCCAGCGCGCCGACGACACCCACAGTCGAGAGCGGATCCTGGTCGCCGCGACGGATCTGTTCGCGGAGCGCGGCTACGACGCCACCAGCACCCGCGCGATCGCGGACGCCGTCGGGCTCAACATCGCCACCGTCGCCTACCACGTCGGCAGCAAGCCACAGCTCTATCGCGAGGTCATGCGCCGCGCCCACGAGGCCCAGCGCGCGGTCGTCCTCGACGCACTGAAGCATCTGGAGTCCACGGGCCCGACCCCTGCCGAGACCCTGGCCGGACTGATCGACTTCGTCGATGCGTACCTCGCCTTCTGCCTCGAGCACCGCGAGGTTCCGGCGCTGTGGATGCGACGCTGGCTCTCGGAGGGCAAGGACCTCATCGAGTTCGAGAGCGACCTCGCCGGACCGCTGATCGCCGAGGTCGCGGGCGCGGTGCGGACCGCCCTGGCACGCGCCGGGATCGGAGCCGACGTCGACGTCGAGATGCTCGTCTTCACCATCGTGTGGACCGCGCACTCCTTCGCCCGGGCCGGCATCATCGATGCCGCCGGCAACCGGGTCGCCACCGACGACGCCGCGACCCTGGACCGGTTCCGCGACCACCTGCACACCGTTCTCGACAGGATGATCCCGACGCCGGGCTGACCAGGCCGAGAGCCCCGCGTACCTGAGGTCACACGCTGCCGACGAGGCGGCAGAGCACGGCAGTAGCGTCGTCGTGCCGTTTCCCGTGAAACCCGGTGGCGGCGACCTCGTCGGCTTCTCGCGTACGCCGCACCAGCTCCTCCGGGCCGATCTCGAGGATGCCGAGCAGCTGCTCCCAGGTCCGGCCGTGGCGCTCGACGAGCGTCGCAGCCCCATCGGTCAGCACGGCGATCGAGCGGACCTGCTGCGAGCCGAGGTCGATGCCGCCGGTGACGGCATGGCGAGCGGCTTCCGGCACGGTGCTGGCGACCCAGAACCCTTCGTGGGTGTTGCGAGCCGCGCCGAACGCGGCCACCGAGTAGTCGTCGAGGTGGTCGAGCCGGTCGTCCGTGATCTGACGGATGCTGCCGTCGGCCATCCGGAACACGACAAACGAGTCCGCGAGGGTCAGATAGTCCGCCCGTCCGCCTCGCACGCGCAGGAGGGCAACCGTCGAGGAGGGGCTGTTGGGGTCGTCGAGGTCGCAGGTGTCGGTGTGAGCGTCGCAGACCTGCTCGATCGCGCGCTCGAGGATGCTTGCGAGATCGGCGTTGCCGGGCGCAGTGATTCCCTCAGCCAGCCGGAGACCCAGCTGGCGCACCAGCCACGGCACGTCATGGATGCAACCGTTCTCGAGCCCGGCGACGGGTGTCGCCCCGTCGAGCACGATGACGAAGTCCTGCCCGACGAGCACGAAGTCCTCGTTGACCTCGTGGGTCGGAGAGACCTCGGTGTAGACCTCGCTGCTGATGCTCACTCGGCAGCCTCGATTCTGGTGGAGCGTAGGGGACTCGAACCTAACCCTGCTCTACGAGCGCTGTTGGGGTTCTGTGTGCCGAATTCACAGACGGATACCTGCTGGGGTGTTTCAATGCAGGCGCGCCGCACGTTGCAGCGCGCCTCGACGTCGAAGGAAGACCCCATGCTCCGCAAGTTCACGCTTGCTGCCGCCGCCCTCGCGCTCGGCGCAGCGACCCTGTCGTTCGGCGGTTCCGCGCAAGCAGCGACCACCCCATCCGTCAATGTCACCAGCGCCTGCCAGGGCGGCGCTGGTGTCATCACCGTCGGCGCCCGGCGCTCGCCCACCGGTGGCACCATCGGAACGACCGTGATTCGTGACGTGAAGAGGCCCAACTGGTCCGGATTCACAATGGTCGGCAACAGCGACCCATCCTTTCCGTCGACCGAGCCAGAGATGCTCCACCCGGTCGACGGCGTCGTACGCGACACCACGAAGTCCACCCGCGCCTGGCCGAAGCCGGTCATGGGCCTGTACTTCTCGGGCGACTACTCGGTCCTCTGCGTCGGAAGCGTCGACCAGAACCCCAACCGAGTCATCGGCATGGGCCCGTCCTCCCAGATCACCGTGCGCCGCGACTCCGGCGTCGTCCGGGTCGACGGCGAGGCGAACCGACTCGGCAAGTACCGCCTCACCGTACGCCTGTGGACTCCGGCCGGCTTCCAGGAGAAGTCGAAGGTCGTCAACGTCGGCGTTGACACGAACATCGGCGAGTTCCGGCACCGCTTCACCGGCTTCCAGCGGACCAACAAGTTCACCAAGGCCGTACTGATCACAAAGAACATCCGAAGCGGCAAGACCACCACGGTCACAGTGCGACGCACGTTCTGATCTTCACTACTGCTCGTGGCCCCGTCGATCCGGCGGGGCCACGATGTCTGAGCAGGCTCAGCGTATTGGCCGAATCGGCCTGGTCGCGAGGCGGAAACCAGCCTCTGACCTGGTGGAGCGTAGGGGACTCGAACCCCTAACCCCCTGCTTGCAAAGCAGGTGCGCTACCAATTGCGCCAACGCCCCGGACGGGTGTCCGTCGGTCAGTTCACCTTGTCGGTCGCCGCGGCCCAGTGACCCTTCTCGGGGTTCGACTGGTCGAGCTTCTTCTTGGCGAGGATGATGCCGGCCGCGGCCAGCAGTACGAGGACGAACTTCTTCATGTCATCTCCTGCGGGTCGTGGTGAGCATTGCTGCCCGTTAGACCTGGAAAGCGTACCGGCCCGCCCTGAAGCGTACGAAATCAACCGGCCTCGGGATCGGGCGCCAGGCCCAAGGAGGCGATGGGGGTACAGGTCATGTGGGTGCTCGCCCACATCCGGCCGGTCAGGATCCCGAACCCGCGCGCCGAGGGCCGGCTGTAGGGGGAGGCGCCGGACTCGTAGGTGGCGATGAGCTCGCCCGAGACCTCGACGATCGCCTCGGCCATGTTCGGGAACTTGAACTTGCGCCGGACCGCGCCGACACCGCCGTCGGACCTCCGCTCGCAGACGAAGATGGTGCTCGGGCGGTGACGCCCGAACGAGGAGGAGAAGACGTACTCGTCGCGGCGCACGACGACGCCCTGGACCTTGGGCGGGGTCGTGGTGGAGACGACCGGCTCGGCGAAGTCCCACTCGCCGTTCTCACCCTTCGCGTAGGCGAACAGCGTCTGGTTGCCGAAGCCTCCCACGTAGAGGCGATCGCCACGGATCCGGCAGTAGGAGCCGGCCGCCACCTTCGCCGGCGCCTCGATCGGCTCGACCTCGGCGGCCTTCGCCGCCTCACGGATGGCCGAGAGCGAATAGCGGTAGAGCCGACCGGCGCCGCCCGCACCCTTGGAGACCCAGACGTCGTCGCCGTCGATCGCGACGCCGCCGGCGTGCCCGGGGCCGGCCTTTCCGTTGTAACCGACGAGCAGCACCTCGGCCGCGGACTTGCCGCTCTTCAGGTCGACCAGCACCAACGCCGAGCCGTTGTCGTGGGAGTAGTAGCTCTGGGCCAGCAGGTTGGTCTCGGGGTCGTAGCCCAGCCCCTGCGGCGTCCAGTCGTCGGCGCCACCGGTGGCCAGCGTCATGGGGATGAGCGGGCCGACCCGCCCACCCAGCCGCCGGCCCCACCTGTCGGTGCGCTTCATCCCGCCCCGGACCCATCGGCGGGTCCTGCTCGGGATCGAATCGAGGTCGAACGGAAGGTCGATCTTCGTCATGACGGTGATGTTCGCACGCGGTTCCTACCCTGGTCGGTTGGCCCGCCGTCCTGTGGTCGGTACGTTCCCTGTGTGACCAGCGATCTCACTGCTACTCCTGTCACCCCGACGGCCCGCGAGATGGTCGGGGCCCTCGGTGGATTCGGCCGCGGCCTGCTGCGTCCCCGCCGCCCTGACCAACGGCTGCTCTCCTCGATCACCGACGCCGGCCTGCCCCCGGGCGACCGAACGGTGACGGTCAGCACCATGCCTCAGGTCCCGCGCAGCCTGCCCGCCGGTGGCCTCATCGAAGGCGCCGGCCTCCGCCGGCGCGTACGCAACGCGATGACCTGCTTCGTCATCAGTCATCCCGAGGCGACGTTCGTCGTCGACCCCTCCTACTGCCGCGACGCCCCCGAACGAGCCCTGAGCGAGCTCCCGGCCATGCTGCGACGCCTGGTCACGCCGCCGACCGACACCATTCCCACCATCGACTCGCTGCGAACGGCGCTGGTCGAGCCGGACTTCGCACTTCCGACCCACGCCCACTGGGACCACGTCTGCGGCCTCCTGGACCTCCCCGGTCTCCCGGTACGCCTCCGCACCATCGAGCGCGACTGGATCCTCGGCCCCGGTCGCCCGCCCGTCGGCGGAGTGCGCC
The DNA here is from genome assembly GCF_042730435.1 of Nocardioides sp. NPDC059952. Taxonomy (NCBI): domain Bacteria; kingdom Bacillati; phylum Actinomycetota; class Actinomycetes; order Propionibacteriales; family Nocardioidaceae; genus Nocardioides; species Nocardioides sp. NPDC059952. Next base: position 128,681 of record NZ_JBHWLY010000005.1, read on the forward strand.
CGGCCCTCACCGATGGCCGGCCCGTGGAGACGTACGACCTCGACGGCCCGCCCGTCGCGACCTTCACCGCCTCCCACGACCTGTTCGGCGACAGCTCCGTCCTGCTCGTGGAGCTCGCCGGCCATACGCCGGGCAGCGTCGGGGTCCTCGCCCGGACCGCCTCCGGCTGGGTCCTGATCGCCGGCGACGCTGCCTGGCACTACGACCAGGTCGACCTGATCCGACAGAAGCCGGCCTTCCCCGGGGACCTCGTCGACGAGGATCGCGACGCCGCCTTCGCCACCCTCCACCGCCTGCACCTGGCTCGCCATCTGATGCGGGTCGTCCCCACTCACGACCACGACGCGTCCAGCCGGCTCTGAGCGGCGGACGGTGGTCATCCGCCCTGGTACGGAGAGACCTAAGCCACGTCAACGAGCGGCGTTCGTCCCTGCCGGTTCCTCCCCGGGGTGCGATGTGCTCGAGATCGGGGATGTGAACCTCCGGACGCGGCTGTGGGGAAGTGATGTCGGTGAGCGCGATTGCGGTATCTGGACTGGTGAAGGACTTCGGCTCCGGGACAAGGGCCCTGGACCGCCTCGATCTGAAGGTCGAGACGGGGGAGGTGCACGGCTTCCTGGGGCCGAACGGATCGGGTAAGACCACCACGATCCGCGTCCTGCTCGGAATGTTGCGCGCCGACGCCGGAAACGTCGCCCTGCTCGACGGTGACCCCTGGCGCGACTCGGTGGAGCTGCACCGACGGCTGGCGTACGTGCCGGGCGAGGTGAACCTGTGGCCGAACCTCACCGGCGGTGAGGTGATCGACCTGTTGGCCGACCTGCGGGGCGGGCTCGACTCGGCCCGTCGGGAGGACCTGCTCGAGCGCTTCCAGCTCGACCCGACCAAGAAGATCCGGGCCTACTCGAAGGGCAACCGGCAGAAGGTCGCCCTGGTGGCGGCGTTCGCCTCCGACGTGGAGCTCTATCTGCTCGACGAGCCCACCTCAGGGCTGGACCCGCTGATGGAGGCCGTCTTCCAGGAGGTCGTCCAGGACCTGCGCACGGCCGGGCGAAGCATCCTGCTATCCAGCCACATCCTCTCCGAGGTGGAGGCGTTGTGCGACCGCGTCACGATCATCCGCTCCGGCCGTGCCGCCGAGTCCGGCACGTTCGAGGAGCTGCGCCACCTCACGCGTACGTCGGTGGTCGTCGACACCGCCAGGCCGATCGAGTCGGTGACCCGCTGGGTCGGCGTCCACGACGCGCACGTCCAGGACGGGCACGCAGAGTTCAGCGTCGACGCGGGCGAGCTGAACCGGGTGCTCGAGCGCCTGGTCAACCTGGAGGTGCGGTCGATGACCACCTCTCCTCCCACCCTGGAGGAGCTCTTCATGCGGCACTACGGCGAGGACGGCTCGGCTCACGACCGCACCAGCGGCCCCGGGGTGGTGGCGACTCGATGAGCGGCTTCACCGGGACCGTACGTCTGGTTCGGCTCGCGCTCCGGCGCGACCGGATCGTACTTCCTGCCTGGATCCTGGGGATGGCGACGTTCCTGGCAGCCACGACCGCGCTGTTCGACGACAACTACACGACACATCCGGAGCTGCTCGGGCCCGATACCCAGATCGTGGTGGAGAACCCGGGCATGCGGGTGCTCGGCCTGGTGACCGGCGCCAGCATCGGTGGCTACACCCTGCACCGCGATGCTCTGACCCTGGCCGTGCTCGCCGCCATGATGAGCGTGCTCGCGGTGGTCCGGCACACCCGCCAGGCCGAGGAACTCGGCCGTCAGGAGATGCTCGCCGCGGGGGTGGTCGGCCGTTACGCGTCGCTGACCGCAGCCGTGGTCGTCACCTTCGCCGCCAACGCCGTTCTGGCCCTGATGCTCGGCCTCGCCATGGCTGTCGCCGGACAGGCCTTGGCCGGATCGCTCGCGGGAGGCGCATCGATCGCTGTCGTAGGGGTGGCCTTCACCGGTGTCGCCGCGGTGACGTCCCAGCTGGCATCCACTGCCCGCGGCGCGATCGGTTTCGCCGGCGCCGCTCTCGGAGTCTCGTTCATGTTCGCAGCTCTGGGCAACATGCTCGGGACCGTGGACTCCGCCGCCCTCCGGGTCAGCAGCGCCTGGCCGGCCTGGCTCTCTCCGATCGGCTGGGGCCAGCAGATGAGACCGTTCGCCGACAATCTCTGGTGGCCGGTGGCGCTGGGCGCGATCGTCACGGGCATGCTCTTCGGACTGGCGCTCGTGCTCATCGACCGACGTGATGTCGGCCGGGGGATCTGGCCCGAACGGCGCGGCGCCGCGCACGCGAGTCCCGCGCTGCTGAGTCCCTTCGGCCTGGTCTGGCGGCTGCAGCGTGGTGTCCTTCTGGGCTGGACGATCGGCATGCTCGGGTTCGGGCTGATCTTCGGGGCGCTGAGCGACCGGATCGAGGGGCTCGAAGGAGCGGCGACGGAGTGGTACGAGACCTTCGGCGGCGGTGTCGACCTGCTCGGCGCCTACTGGGCGTCGATGATGCAGATCGCCGGGATGGCCGTGGCGATCTATGCCGTCACACTGCTGCTCCGGCTACGCCACGACGAGGCGCAGGGCACCGTGGAGCCCCTCCTCGGCACCGCCGTCTCCCGGCTGCGCTGGCTGGGTGCGTACGCGGTGAACGCACTGGTCGGGGCTACGGCCCTGATGCTCGTCTATGCCACGGCGATGAGCGTCGCGGGCGGGCAGGCGCTCGGCGGGACCGCATCGCTGCTGCGCGACCTGGTCGGCGCAGCGCTCGTTCAGCTCCCCGCCATCGGCGTGCTCGGTGCTGCCGTCGTCACCGTCGTCATGGTGCTGCCGCGGTGGTCCGTCGGGCTGTCCTGGCTGCTGGTGGTGTTCTGTGTCTCCGTCGGCCCGATGTTCGGCCCCTCCATGGGGCTTCCCTCCTGGCTCTCGGACCTCTCGCCTTTCAGCCACGTCCCGAACGCGCCCGCCGTCGCGATCAGCTACGGCCCGATCCTGGGCCTGGCCGTGACCAGCGTGGTGCTGGGCGTGGCCGGAGCCCTCGCTCTACGGCAACGAGACCTGTCCCTCCCGGCATGACGGCATCGGGCGGCTGAAAAACAGAAACGCCCCGAACCGGAGTCCAGGGCGAGTGCTGTGCGCTTAGGAGGACTTGAACCTCCGACCCCCACATTATCAGTGTGGTGCTCTAACCGTCTGAGCTATAAGCGCAGGCGCCAACTGGAGGGTGGAAGCCCCTACCAGCGGGCGAGAGGAACATTACCTGGCAGCACAGGCCACCACCAAAACGAAGCGAGTCCTGAAACGTAGGAGGGCAGGGGCCTCAATGAGACCCCTGCCCTCCTTGGTTCGGTGCGCGTGTGGCTCAGTTCTCGGTGAGCTCGACCTCGACGCCGCCCAGGAGCGCGGCAGCCATGTTGTAGAGGAACGCGGCGAGGGTGGCGACGGCGGTCATCAGGACGATGTTGACGACCGAGACGACCATGGTGAAGCCCATGACGCGGGCGAGACCGAGGTAGTCCTGGACGTTCCAGCCGGCGCTGGAGTCACCGACGACGTCCTGGACCGCCTGGTTGATCGAGTCCCACACACCGGCGGCACCGAGCACGGACCAGATCACGAAGACGGCGACGATCACCACAACGCTGAGCGCGATCGAGAGCAGGAAGGCCATCTTCATGACCGACCACGGGTCGATCCGGCTCAGGCTCAATCGGGCCCGGCGAGACGAGCCGCTGACCGCGTCCCGCTCCGCGCCGGCAGGGCCGGAGGTGCGGGCGGTCGAGGCCACCGCCGAGGTGGTGCGCCTGGCCGCGTTGGCGACCGTGTCCGTGATCCGCTGGGTCACCGGCTGTGCTGCGGTCTCGTTCCGCTCGGTCATCGCGACTCCCCCAGTCGTGCGGTCGGCGGTGCGGTCCGTCATCAGGATTCATCTTCCGTCGTGGTCTCGGTCGACGCTCCGTGCTCGTCGTCTCCACCGATTGTTACATCATCCGCAACCTCTGTCCCGGTGACGATGTCATCGTCGACCTCGCGGGCCTCGACGGAGCGTGCCACGACGGCGACCGAGTCACCCTTCTTGGGCGAGACGAACTTGACGCCCTGGGTGGAGCGACCGGTTGCCCGGAAGTCGGCGTTGATCGGGCTGCGTACGACCTGACCGGTCGCGGTGATCGAGAGGATCTCGTCGCCGTCGACCACGATGAACGCACCGACCAGACCGCCACGGTCGGCGTTGGCCAGGGCCATCGTCTTGATGCCCAGACCGCCGCGGGACTGCAGCCGGTAGTCGGAGATCTTCGTACGCTTGGCGAAACCACCATCGGTGATGGTGAAGACGAACTGCTCCTTGACCTCGTCCGGCGACTCGGCACCGGAGACAGGAGCCGCGACGTCCGCGGTGTCCTCGTTGGCCTCGGAGAGCCCGGCCGCGATCTCGGCGGCGACGTGCTCGGCCCGGATGACCGACATCGACAGCAGGGAGTCGCTCTCCCGGAACTTCATGCCGGTGACGCCCGAGGTCGCCCGGCCCATCGGCCGCAGCTGGTTGTCGTCGGCACGGAACCGGATCGCCTGGCCCTTACGGGAGACCAGCAGGATGTCGTCCTCGGAGTTGACCAGCTCGGCACCGATCAGCTCGTCGTCGTCCTCGCGGAAGTTGATCGCGATGACGCCGGCCTGGCGGGGCGAGTTGTAGTCCCCGAGCCGCGTCTTCTTGATCAGACCGGAGCGGGTGGCCAGCACGAGGTAGGGCGCCTGCTCGTAGTCGCGGATCGCGAGCACCTGGGCGATCGACTCGTCCGGCTGGAACGAGAGGAGCCCGGCCACGTGACCGCCCTTGGCGTCACGCGCCGCCTCGGGCAGGTTGTAGGCCTTGATCCGGTAGACCCGGCCGGCGGTGGTGAAGAAGAGCAGCCAGTGGTGGTTGGTGGTCGAGATGAAGTGCTCGACCACGTCGTCGCCGCGCAGGGTGGCGCCGCGTACGCCCTTTCCACCGCGCTTCTGGGTGCGGTACTCACCCGCGAGAGTGCGCTTGGCGTAGCCGCCGCGGGTGATCGAGACGACCAGCTCCTCATCGGGGATGAGGTCCTCCATGGAGAGGTCGCCGTCGGCCGCGATGATCTGGGTGCGCCGGTCGTCGCCGTACTTCGCGACGATCTCGTCGAGCTCGTCCATGACGATCTGACGCTGGCGGGTCACGTTGGCGAGGATGTCCTCGAGGTCGGCGATGATGACCTCGAGCTCGGCGAGACGGTCGACGATCTTCTGCCGCTCGAGCGCCGCGAGACGACGCAGCTGCATGTCGAGGATCGCGTTGGCCTGGACCTCGTCGATCTCGAGCAGCCGGATCAGGCCCTGGCGGGCGTCGTCGACCTCGGGGGAGGAGCGGATCAGCGCGATCACCGCGTCGAGCTGGTCGAGCGCCTTGACCAGGCCGCGCCAGATGTGGGCGTCCTCCTCGGCCTTGCGCAGCCGGAATGCCGTACGCCTCCGGATCACGTCGATCTGGTGCTCGACCCAGTTGGAGATGAACTGGTCGATCGAGAGCGTGCGCGGCACACCGTCGACGAGCGCCAGCATGTTGGCGGAGAAGTTGGTCTGCAGCTCGGTGTGCTTGAGCAGGTTGTTGAGTACGACGCGGGCGACCGCATCGCGCTTGAGCACGACCACGAGCTGCTGCCCGGTGCGGGACGAGGTGTTGTCCTTGACGTCCGCGATGCCCTGGACCTTGCCGGTGTCGGCGAGGTCGGCGATCTTCTGGGCGAGGTTGTCCGGGTTCACCATGTAGGGGAGCTCGGTGATCACCAGGTTGGTGCGGCCCTTGCTGTCCTCGTCGACCTCGATCACCGCACGCTGGGTGATCGAGCCGCGGCCGGTGCGGTAGGCCTGCTCGATGCCCTCGCGGCCGACGATGAGCGCACCGTTGGGGAAGTCGGGGCCCTTGACCCGCTCGAGCAGCGCGTCCTGGAGCTCCTCGCGCGTCGCGTCGGGGTGCTCGAGCGCCCACTTGGCGCCGGAGGCGACCTCACGCAGGTTGTGCGGCGGGATGTTGGTCGCCATGCCGACCGCGATGCCGGCCGAGCCGTTGACCAGCAGGTTGGGGAACCGGGCCGGAAGGATGGCCGGCTCCTGGGAGCGGCCGTCGTAGTTCGGGCCGAAGTCGACGGTGTCCTCGGTGATGTCGCGGACCATCTCGAGCGCCAGCGGCGCCATCCGGCACTCGGTGTAACGCATGGCCGCGGCCGGGTCGTTGCCGGGCGAACCGAAGTTGCCCTGGCCGTGGATCAGCGGGTTGCGCATCACCCACGGCTGCGCCAGCCGGACCAGGGTGTCGTAGATCGCGGTGTCACCGTGGGGGTGATAGTTACCCATCACCTCACCGACGACACGGGCGCACTTGGAGAACCCGCGGTCGGGACGGTAGCCACCGTCGTACATCGCGTAGAGGACGCGCCTGTGGACGGGCTTGAGCCCGTCACGTACGTCGGGCAGCGCGCGGCCGACGATGACGGCCATCGCGTAGTCGATGTAGCTCGACTGCATCGAGGCCTGCAGCTCGACGGTCTCGATCCGGCCGCCGGCAGCGGTCTGCCCGGAGCCTTCCGGAGGAGTCTCGGTCACGATTTCACTTTCTGCGTGCGTCTATCGGTATCTAGGGGCTCGGCGAGACTCAGATATCGAGGAATCGGACGTCCTTGGCGTTGCGCTGGATGAAGGAGCGTCGCTCGGCGACGTCCTCACCCATGAGGATGGAGAAGATCTCGTCGGCGTGGGCGGCGTCCTCGAGGGTGACCTGCAGCAGCAGTCGCTGCGAAGGATCCATCGTGGTCTCCCACAGCTCGTCGGCGTTCATCTCGCCCAGACCCTTGTAGCGCTGGACCGGGTTCTCCTTGGGCAGCTTCTTGCCCTGCTCGATGCCGTCACGCATGACGGCGTCGCGCTCGGCGTCGGAGTAGACGAACTCGTGCTCGGCCGGCTTGTTCCAGCGCAGGCGGTAGAGCGGCGGCTGGGCGAGGTAGACGTAGCCCTGCTCGATCAGCGGCTTCATGAACCGGAACAGCAGCGTCAGCAGCAGCGTGTTGATGTGGTGGCCGTCGACGTCGGCGTCGGCCATCATCACGATCTTGTGGTAGCGCAGCCGGTTGATGTCGAAGTCGTCGTGCACGCCGGTGCCCAGCGCGGAGATGATCGACTGGACCTCCTGGTTGGCCAGGACCTTGTCGATCCGGGCCTTCTCGACGTTGAGGATCTTGCCTCGGATCGGGAGGATCGCCTGGATGCGCGGGTCGCGGCCGGACTTCGCCGAGCCACCCGCGGAGTCACCCTCGACGATGAAGATCTCGCACTCTTCGGGGTTGGTCGACTGGCAGTCGGCGAGCTTGCCGGGCAGGCCGCCGCCACCGCCGATGCCCTTGCGGTTACGGGCCAGGTCACGGGCCTTGCGAGCCGCGATCCGGGCCGAGGCCGCGGCCATCGACTTGCGGATGACCTCCTTGCCCTCGGCCGGGTTCTGCTCCAGCCAGGCGCCGAGCTGGTCGTTGACGGCGCCCTGCACGAAGCCCTTGACCTCGGTGTTGCCGAGCTTGTCCTTGGTCTGGCCCTCGAACTGCGGCTCGCCGATCTTCACCGAGATGATCGCGGTGAGACCCTCACGGATGTCGTCGCCGGTGAGCCGGTCCTCCTTCTTCTTGATCAGACCCCACTCCTCGCCCCAGCGGTTGACCAGGGTGGTGAGCGCGGCGCGGAAGCCCTCCTCGTGGGTCCCGCCGCCGGGGGTGTTGACCGTGTTGGCGAAGGTGTGGACCGACTCGTTGTAGGAGGACGCCTGCCACTGCATGGCGATCTCGACGCTCATCGGGTTGGGCGCCTTGTCGTCGGTCTCGGTCTCGAAGGCGATGATGCTGGAGACCGGGTTCTTGCGCTTGTTGAGGTGGTCGACGTAGTCGGCCAGCCCGCGCTCGTAGTAGAAGGACTGCTCCAGCACCCGCTCGCCGTTGCCGGAGCTGTGCAGCTCGTCGGCGCTGTCGGTGTCGGACTCGATCGTCCCGTCCTCGACGGCCTCGGCGATGGCGGAGGCCTCCGGGCGCTCATCGCGCAGCTCGATCCGCAGCCCCTTGTTGAGGAACGCGGTCTCACGGAAGTGGCTCGAGATGGTCTCGAGGTTGTAGTCGGTCGACTCGAAGATGTCGCTCGAGGCGTTCCAGGAGATCGTGGTGCCGGTGCGCTCGCCCTCCTCGAGCTCGCGCACCTCACGGAGGTCGTAGTCGGGTACGCCGCTGGTGAACTCCTGCTCCCACAGGCGACCGCGGTTCTTGATCTCCATGTGGAGATTGGTCGAGAGCGCGTTCACCACGGAGGAGCCGACACCGTGCAGACCGCCGGAGACCTTGTAGCCGCCGCCACCGAACTTGCCGCCGGCGTGCAGCACGGTCAGCGCCAGGGTCGCGGCGGGGACCTCTTGGCCGGCCGCGGTGTCGGTCGGGATGCCTCGGCCGTTGTCGGAGACGCTCACCCAGCCGTCATCACGCAGCGTCACCTTGATGGTGTCGCAGTAGCCGGCGAGCGCCTCGTCGACCGCGTTGTCCACGATCTCCCAGATCAGGTGGTGCAGGCCGCGGGCTCCCGTCGAGCCGATGTACATACCCGGTCGTTTGCGGACCGCTTCGAGCCCTTCGAGGACCTGGATGGCAGACGCGTCGTACTCGACTCCGTCTGTGGTCTTGTCGTCCGGCATAGGAGTCGTCTGGTCGGCAGCGGTCACCGGTGCGATCCACCTGTCATTTCGGTCCGGAATCGGACATGGTGTCGGTCGGGCATGCAACGGGCCGACCAGCGCCGGGAAGGTGAAACCTTGGACGATCGACCCAATCTCTATATTACCCCGTAGAACCCCAGATTCCACGCACGCCGGCCCTTCTGAGGGGGAACGGTGACCGAAATGAGCGTCTGTGCGTCTCCTGACGGTGTCTCTGCGCCCTCAGCAGGGGGCCGGATGAGTCCCTATACGTCCAAGAGCCCGTTAGAGCGGCAGATCGCGGTCCACGCGGTAGGCCTCGAACATGTGTCCACCACAGCTACGGTCGGCGCTCGATGCCGTACAGATGATCCGCACCGGGACCGCCATCGCCGTAGTCCCGACCGACGCCTCCGTACAAGTAGTCGTAGCCGGTGCTGCCGAAGAGCCGATCGTCACCCGAGTCGCCGTACAGCTTGTCGTGTCCGACCCCACCATCGACGTAGTCGTTGCCACCCCCGCCACGGATCGTGTCGTTGCCCGCACCACCTGAGAGGACGTTTGCAGAAGAGTTGCCGATGAGCGTGTCCGAGTAGGAGCTGCCGGTGAGGCTCTCGATCGATGAGATCCGCTCAGTGCCACTTCCTCCTGTGCCCTGGGCAGCGGTGGTGTTCAGTCGCACGGTGACCCTCGCTGTGGCACTGGCGTACGTCAGCTTGTCGGTGCCACCTCCGCCCGAGATCGAGTCGTTTCCCGTGCCGGGATCGATCACGTCGTTGCCGTCACCGCCCGAGATCGAGTCGTTGCCACTCTTGCCGTAGATCGTGTCGTTGCCGGCACCCCCTTGGATGTAGTTGGCACCGCTGTTTCCGACGATCCGGTCTGCGTATCTGGTCCCGGTGACCTTCTCGATCCCCGTGGGGATGGCGAGGTACGCACCGGTGCCGCGCTGGCTGAGATCGATGTGATCGCTTCCCGAGGTGTCGCTCATCGTCGGCATCGTGTTCCCGACGATCCGGAAGGTGTCGTTGCCGCTACCGCCGGAGAGCCGGTCGTTTCCATGGCCACCGACCAACGTGTCGTCGCCGGCATCGCCGGCCAACGAGTCGGCGCCGCTCCCACCGGTCAACGTGTCCGAGTACTTGCTGCCGGTGAGGGCCTCGACCGTTGTCATCGAGTCAGTTCCGGCGCCGCCGGACGTTGATGTCATGTTCGCCCGGACCGCGCTGGTCGCCGTGCTGAAAGACGCCCTGTCGATGCCGTTCCCTCCGGTGACGCGATCGTTCCCGGAGTCGCCACGCAGGGCGTCATCACCGTCGCCACCGGAAAGGTCGTCGTCACCCGCTCCTCCGAGGACGACGTCGGAGCCGCCCACGCCGGCGAGCGTGTCATTCCCGGCGCCTCCCGAGAGGGTGTTGCTCCCGCCATCACCCGTGAGCTTGTCGTCGTAGGCACTTCCCTCGAGATCCTCGATCGAGACGAGCTCGTCATCGCCCGCACCACGTGCCGCCGACACCTGCGTCGCGGCTGAAGCCCGCACCCCGGCCGTGGCGCTTGCGAAGGAAGCGGTGTCACGTCCTTCGTCCCCAGCGATCACGTCGTCGCCTGCCCCACCGTCGATGACATCGTCACCGCGGCCGCCACGGAGCGCGTTCGCGCCGCTGTCACCGGTCAGCTTGTCATCGTAGTTCGAGCCGATCACGCCCTCGAGCCCTGAAAGAGTGTCCGGCGCTACTGGTCCGCCGACCTCGGACAAATCGACCCGGACCGGGCCCGGCTCAGTGTGGTACGACACCGTGTCGGTGCCTTCGCCCCCGTCCAGGGAGTCACGGCCACCTGCTCCGGCCACGTCGTCGTCACCACTACCACCGTCGATGCGATTGACCCCTGCGTCACCCGTCAGGTAGTCGCGCCCGGAAGTTCCGATCACGTTCTCCGTGGTCGACGCACCCACCTTCGTCATCTGGTGGCCGAGCGCACTGACGGGTCCGTTGACGACATAGCGGACGCCCTTCGGGGCCGAAGCCTGGGTTTCGGCAAAGGAGACGGTGTCGATCCCGGGACCCCCACGTACCTCGACCTGAGTCCTGTCCGTGAGATCGGGGTCGATGACGAACGTGTCATCCCCGTCACCACCATCAAGGTCCCAGTGCTCGTCGCAATGGTTCCAGCTGCTCATCACCGTCAGATGGTCAGAGCCCGGACCTCCGTCAGCACCACACGCGATGGACCCGAGCTCGATGTCATCGTCATGGTTGGTGCCGACGATCCGGCGATAGTTGCCGACGTAGTCGTTGCCATGCCCCGTGGCGGAGTCGACCGACATGACTACGGGACCATCAGCCGCCTCGAACGACACGATGGAGGTCGAGTCGGAGAACCAGTCGTCGCCCGGTCCGCTCTTCAGCAGGTCCATTCCGTCGCCGCCGTCAAGGCTGCTCCCTGTGGCAAGTGCGGTGAGGGTGTCGTCGTACGCCGATCCAGTCACATCCTCGACGCGGACGATCTCATCGGTGCCACCTCCCACGGTGGCGATCGGGGCATCGATGTTCAGATCGACAGTCACAGCTGTGGGCGCAGACTCGTAGCTCACCCGGTCCTTCTCGGTGCCAGGACCGCCGTCGATGTGGTCATCGCCGGGGCCCCCGTCCAGCCAGTCCGTGCTGTATCCACCGTCGAGGGTGTCGTCACCGACTCCGCCGCGGAGAACGTCGTTCCCAGAGCCGCCCTTGATGGTGTCGTTGCCGGCGCCGCCGGCCAGTGTCTCCCTCATCGAGGTTCCGACAATCACGTCAGCCGCGGGCGATCCGGTGAATGCCCTGAGGTCGGGGCTCCAGTCGCGGACATCGCTGGTGATCACGTCGTTGCCGGCGCCGGACACGGCGATCGACCCGGTGGAACCGGTCAGATTCACACTCACCGGCCCAGCCACGTCGGCATACGAGACCTCTCCGACCCACCCCTCGCCGTAGGTGATGTGCACCACATCTGCTCCCGACCCGGGGAGGGCGACCTTGCTCGACCACATCTGGTCGTCGCCGTCTCCGCCGATCAATGTGTCGGCGGTCGGCACCACGGATCCGAGCAGGTCCGCCCCTGGCCCGCCCGCGACATGGTCGTCGCCCGCGGTGGTGTCACGGCCCTCGTACGCCGTCAATCCCGGTGGCAGCGCATCCTGATGATCGAGCACATCGTCACCGTCACGTCCGTCGATGGTGTCCTGACCGGCCCCGCCGAAAAGGGTGTCGACACCTTCGGAGCCGTTGAGGACATCATCGAAGGTCGATCCGACGACACCTTCGAACCCGGAGACTTGCTGGGATCGATCACCGGCCGACACCGTCCTGGTGCCTGCGTCGTACCTGATGGCGACCTCGGAGTCGGCGAAGTCGACGACGTCGTTCCCCGACTCGTCGCTGATGGCGTCAGCGACCTCGCCGATGACCACGTCGTCACCGACGCCTCCTACCAGCCGATCCGCTCCGTCATGGCCACGCACCATGTCATTGCCATCGCCACCGATGAGAGCATCGTCGCCCTCATCGCCGTGGATGACATCTGCACCACCGCTGCCCGTGATCTGATCGCGGCCGGCGCCACCCTGGAAAGACTCGTCCGCGGCCGATCCGATCAGCACATCGTCGTAGCCGGAGCCGAAGATCGCGTCGATGCCCGTCACCGTCGCCACGGTGCCGCCGATGTCCAGGACCCCCATCGCCAGGTCGACCTTCGCGGGAGCGTCGATCAGCCTCAGGTCGAGGGTGTCCACGGAGCCGGACCCATGGATCAGATCCGCACCCGCAGTTGGCTCGAGGACGATCCAGTCACGCCCTGACCCACCGCTGACGGTGTCATCGCCCGGCCCACCGTAGAGGTGGCTTCCACTTGCATGCGCTGTGAGCGCATCCGCCCCCGGCCCACCGCGAAGCTCCCCACCACCGGTGAGGACATCGTCGTCCCCGTCGCCGTAGAGCGCGGCCTGGTAGCTTCCGGAGCAGTCGATCCGATCACTGCCTGCGCCACCACGGAAGCTCGAGATCGTCCCCTCGTCGTCACAGTAGATCGAGTCGTTGCCATCATCGCCCCACGTACTGGCTCCCTGGGCATGGATGGCGTCATCACCCTCGCCACCGAAGATCATGTAGGTCGAGGAGGTTCCGGTGATCTGATCGGCCCCGCCCTCGCCATAGACCTTGGAATTGCCACCGTTGATCGTGTCGTTTCCGGGCCCGCCATGGACATCGCGGCCATGTCCACTCTCGATGGCATCGTCACCATCCCCGCCGTAGATCACGGCGGACGAACTGCCGTGGTTGCCGTCGGGCCCGCAGATGGTGTCGTTTCCGCCGAGGCCGTCGATCGTTCCACTCGTGACCGCGGCTGCCCAGATCACGTCATCGCCTTCTGTGGCCGCCTGGCCGGCAGACAGGTCGACGCTCACGACCTTGCCCTGGCAGGTGAGGGCTTCCTCCACCGCAACTGCCGGAGGGCTCTGAAGACAGAGCAACGCTGCAGCGGAGATCGAGGACAACGACAGCACAACGCCAGGGGCACGCAACAACACGACGACACCTTCGGATCCGAGCGGAGAAGTGGGCCGCTGAACCCGATGTATTGCGGCGATCCGGAGGTTAGCAGTCAGCGACCGCCGTCACTCGCACTGTGGATCAGCCGTAGGTGTCGCGTGGTCCGCGGCCGTCTCGAAGACCGCGGGGGCCCTTCTTCCACGAGGGGAGATGCGGACCGAGCACCTCGATGACGAGCACGGTTCCGTGACCGAGCTCCTCGTTGAGCCGCTTGACCAGGGTGGGCGCGAGCAGCTTGAGCTGGGTGGCCCAGGCGGTGGAGTCGGTGCGCACGGAGAGCTTGCCGTCGGCGTACGACTCCGGGGTGGTGTGGTCGGCGATCTCCTCGCCGACGATGTCGGGCCAGCGGGCCATCACCCCGTGGACTCTCAGCGACGTGTCCCACCCGTGGTCGTTGACCATCCGGCTCACGACCGAGTCGATGAGCTGGGGGTCGCGGTCGTCGGGCCGGGCTCCGGAGACGGTGCCGCGGCGCGTGGCGTTGTCGGGCGTACGTCGCTTCTTGCGCATCCCCGCCTTGGGCGCGGGCATCTTCGCGGTGGCTCGGGTCAGGGAGCGGGCGAGGTCGAGGCCGTCGGGGCGCTTCTCGGGTTCGTCTTCACCGGCTTCGCCTGTGGTCTCGACAGGCTCGACCACCTCGTCGTCACTCATCGCGAGTCACCTCGCCTGCCTTGACGTGGTAGCGGGCGCCGGCGAGCGCCGCAGGTACGTCCTCGGGGACCGCCGCGGTGACCAGGACCTGCTCGGCGTCGGCGACCAGCTCGGCCAGCTGGACCCGGCGCTGGCTGTCGAGCTCGGCGAAGACGTCGTCGAGGACCAGGATCGGGTCGTCGCCGTCGGCCCGCAGCAGGTCGTACGCCGCCAGCCGCAGCGCCAGCGCGAACGACCAGGACTCGCCGTGGCTGGCGTAGCCCTTGACCGGGAGGCGCTCGGCGCCGGCGCTGATGTGCAGGAGGAGGTCGTCGCGGTGGGGGCCGACCAGGCTGATGCCGCGGTCGAGCTCGTCCTTCTGGCGTCTCGCGAGCTCTTCGAGGATCGCTTGACGGAGGGTCTCCACGGTGGGGGTGGTCTCGACAGGCTCGGGGCCACTGCGTTCAGACCCCGGCTCGACCACCGGCTTGTAGGTGATCTCGGCGTCGTCGCGGCTGGCACCTCGGGCGACCGTCTCGTAGGCCTTCCCCACATAGGGGCGCAGCGCGTCGACCAGGGAGAGCCGCTGGGCGAGGATCTCGGCGCCGATGGTGGCGAGGTGGTCGTCCCAGACGGACAGCGTGGCGAGCGCACCTTCACGGGCGGAGCCGCGCGCGAGCCCGGCGGTCTTCAGCAGCGAGTTGCGCTGCTTGAGGACACGGTCATAGTCGCTGCGTACGCCTGCCAGACGGGGAGCGCGCAGGATCATCAGGTCGTCGAGGAAGCGCCGGCGGTCGGAGGGGTCCCCCTTGACGAGGGTCAGATCCTCGGGGGAGAAGACGACGGTGCGGACCAGACCGACCAGGTCACGGGTGCGGGGGAGCGGGCTCTTGTTGATCCGGGCCTTGTTGGCGCGGCCGGCGTTGATCTCGACCTCGAGCGTCGCGGTGCGACCATCACGCACGACGGCGGCGCGCACGACCGCCTGCTCCGCGCCGGCCCTGACCAGCGGAGCATCGGTGGCGACCCGGTGGGACTGCAGGCGGGAGAGGTAGTCGATCGCCTCGACCAGGTTGGTCTTGCCCTGGCCGTTTCGGCCGACGAAGGCGGTGACGCCCGCGTCGAGAGGGACCTCGACACTCGGATAGGAACGGAAGTCGTGGAGAGAGAGGTGTGAGACGTACATCGTGTTTCCTCTCTCGTTAAGGTGCCTGCATGACCCAGTCTCCCAACCCTTACGGCCCGCCTCCAGGGCAACCCGCCTATGGAGCACCAGGTGGGCCGTTCTACGTGTCGATGATGGGTGAGGTCTATGGGCCGTACCCGGTCGAGCAGCTCGCGCAGATGGCGGCCGCGGGCCAGATCAAGGCCGACACCCCGGCCAGCCTCGGCGCGGACCAGCAGTGGTTTCCCGTGAAACAGATCCCGGGCGTCTTCTCGCGCAGCGAGTGGCTGGTTGCGCTGCTCCTCTCGATCTTCCTGGGTACGCTCGGTGTCGACCGCTTCTACGTCGGACAGATCGGCCTCGGCATCCTCAAGCTGGTCACCTGTGGTGGTCTCTATGTCTGGTGGATCATCGACGTCATTCTCATCGCTACCCGAAAGTTCACAGATGCCGACGGCAGACCTCTTGCCTGAGCAGGGCCACGGCCCTCGCGAGCGCCTCGCGGCGGTGAGCTCCACGGAGATCACCGCCGCCCTGGGCGTCGGCGGGATCGTGATCGCGGCGCTCCTGCCGGCCGGCGGCATCGAGGACGGCCCGGTGCTCTGCCCGTTCCGTGCCCTCACCGGACTGCCCTGCCCCGGCTGCGGTCTGACCCGATCGTGGGTCTACCTGATGCACGGCGACATCGGCTCGTCGCTGGCGAGCAACTGGTTCGGGCCGGTGCTCATCGTGGCGATCGTCCTCCTGGCCGTGGTCTCGGTCCGCTCCCGGCTGGCCCGGAAACGCCCCGCCGACCTCGACAAGCTCGTGAAGAGCCCCGTCGTCCTCGGCCTCTTCGCACTGTTCGTCGCCTACGGCGCCGTACGCCTGATCCTCACCCTGGCCGGAGTCATCGACCCCATCTGACGGTGGTCGAGCCGGTGGTCGAGCCGGTGGTCGAGCCGGTGGTCGAGCCGGTGGTCGAGCCGGTGGTCGAGCCGGTGGTCGAGCCGGTGGTCGAGCCGGTAGTCGAGCTTGTCGAGCGTTGTATCGAGCCTGTCGAGATGACCACCGCCCCGAGGAATCAGGCCTCGGACTCCGAGATCACTGCGTGCCCACCGAACCCGTTACGCATTGCGGCGATCGCCTTCATGGCGTGGTCGTCCTCCTGGCGCGAGACGAACCGCGCGAACAGCGAGGCCGAGATCGCCGGCATCGGGACGGCGTTCTCGATCGCCGCCTCGACGGTCCAGCGCCCTTCGCCCGAGTCGTCGGCGTAACCCTTGATCTTGTCGAGGTGCTCGTCGGCGCGCAGCTGGTCGACGAGAAGATCGAGCAGCCAGGAACGTACGACGGTGCCCGTGCGCCACGAGGCGAAGATCTCGGGGACGTTGTCGACGATGTCGACCTTGTCGAGGAGCTCCCAGCCCTCGGCGTAGGCCTGCATCATCGCGTACTCGATACCGTTGTGGACCATCTTGGAGAAGTGGCCGGCGCCGGGGGTGGAGCCGCAGTGGACAAGACCGTCCTCGGTGCCGGTCGGCTTGAGCGCCTCGAACGCGGGCATCACCTTGGCGGCGTCCTCGTCGGAACCGCCGTACATCAGGGCGTAGCCGTTCTGGAGACCCCAGACGCCACCGGAGACACCGCAGTCGACGAAGCCGATGCCGTTCTCGGCCAGGCTCGCGGCGTTCTTGGCGTCATCGGTGTATTTCGAGTTGCCACCGTCGACCACCAGGTCGCCCTCGCCGAGGAGCTCCTTGAGCTCGGAGATGGTGGAACGCGTCGGATCACCGGCCGGCACCATCACCCAGACCACCTTGGGGCTGGGCAGCGCCTCGACCAGCTCCGCCAGGCTCGCCACGTCGGCGAGATCGGGGTTGCGGTCGTATCCGACGACGGTGTGGCCAGCCTCCCGCAGCCGGGTGCGCATGTTGCCACCCATCTTGCCGAGACCCACGAGTCCGATGTCCATGCAAGGTTCCTATCCACGGTGGTCGAGCTTGTCGAGACCACACTACGAGCAACAGCTGTCAGGAAAGCAGGCGCCTCGGCATCAGCAGATAACGGAAGCCCGGCTCCTCGCCACCCTCGGCCGGCTTGCCGCTGATCACCACCGGCTTCGGCGCCTGGGTGAAGGCGAGCTCGACGACCTGCTCGTCGATGGCCTGCAGCCCGTCGAGGAGGAACTGCGGGTTGAACCCGGTGGTCAGCCCCTCGCCCTCCATGGTCGCCTCGATCGACTCGGACGCCTGGGCCTCGTCACCGGAGCCTGCGTCGAGGGTGAGTACGCCGTCCTCGAAGACCATCTGGACCGCGGTGTTGCGCTCGGCGACCAGGGCGACGCGCTTGACCGACTCGACCAGGGAGGCCTTGTCGACCAGCGCGGTGGTGAGGTGCTCGGCCGGGAACAGGCTGCGCACCTTGGGGAACTCGCCGTCGAGCAGGCGCGTCGTGGTGCGGCGTACGCCACCCGCGGCCGCCCCCTCGAAGCCGATGATGCCCTCGCCGGTGCCGGTGGTGGACAGCGCGAGGGTGACCTCGCTGCCGCTGGTCAGCGACTTGGCGGTGTCTCCGAGCACCTTCGCCGGCACCAGCGCGGCCAGGCTCTCGTCGGGAGTCGCCGGGTTCCATTCGAGCTCGCGGTGGGAGAGCCGGAACCGGTCGGTGGCGAGCAGCGAGATCGTGGAGCCCTCGATCTCGAGCCGCACGCCGGTCAGCACCGGGAGCATGTCGTCGCGACCGGCGGCGGTCACGGCCTGGGCGACGGCGTGGGCGAACAGCTCCGACTTCACCGTGCCTGCCGCGGTCGGCATCTCCGGCAGCGTCGGGTAGTCCTCGACAGGCATGGTCTGGAGGCTGAACCGCGCGCTCCCGCAGGTGAGCGAGACGCGGGCGCCGTCGGTGACCATCTCGACCGGCTTGGCTGGAAGGCTGCGGCAGATGTCGGCGAGCAGCTTGCCCGAGACCAGCGCCTTGCCCTCGTCGGCGACCTCGGCCGAGAGCGTCGCCCGAGCGGAGGTCTCGTAGTCGAATGTCGAGAGCACCAGGCCCTCGTGACCAGCCTCGATCAGGAGACCTGAGAGCACCGGGGTGCTGGGGCGGACGGGAAGGCTGCGGGCAGCCCAGGCGACGGCATCCGCGAACACGTCGCGGTCGACGCGGAACTTCACGATGACCTGTCCTTCTTCTAGCTCGACATCGGGGCGTTTGAGGACATGCGGTCCGGGCTGTGCTTGAACCTTGGCGGGAGACGCCACCGGTTCCGGAACGCCCCCGCGTTGACATGACCTGGAGTACGCATCCTGCCACGGACCGCCGACAACCGGTAAGCGCTCAGCTGTGTCGGGTCTGCACAGGCGTACCTGTGCACTCGGTTCGCCGAGAGGGTTGTC
Organism: Nocardioides sp. NPDC059952; assembly: GCF_042730435.1. NCBI lineage: Bacteria > Bacillati > Actinomycetota > Actinomycetes > Propionibacteriales > Nocardioidaceae > Nocardioides > Nocardioides sp. NPDC059952. Next base: position 147,158 of record NZ_JBHWLY010000005.1, read on the forward strand.
CCCAGGGAAGGGCGTTCGTGGAATTTCACGGAGGATCCATGGATGTAAATAGTTTCGTACGTCGTAAGAGCATCTGTGGGAAATGTGGATGAGCAGCGTCTTCCCTGGTCATGACCCGAAATGTGATTCCACAGGGGATGTGGACGCCATGCTGAAATGACGCACGTCACTGTGGGCTGTGGAGAGTTGTCGGCCCGTTTGAGTGTTTTGTGCACAGGTCATCCCCTTTTCCATCCCATTTGAACGGCCGGTTCTCCACAGGTTCCACCCAGCCTGTGGGCTGTGGACAACCTGGGAAATCTCGTCCTGTGGGTTTTGGAAATCCCACAACGCGAAACGGCCGCCGGCCCCGGAAGGGGCGGCGGCCGCGTACGACTGCTGGTCGAGCTAGGCCTGGCGGGCCTGCATCTTGACCCGGTTGGTGAGCTCCGAGACCTGGTTGAAGACGGCCCGGCGCTCGGCGAGCAGCTGGTTGATCTTGCGTTCGGCGTACATCACGGTGGTGTGGTCGCGGCCGCCGAAGTGCTTGCCGATCTTGGGCAGGGAGTCCTCGGTGAGCTCGCGACACAGATACATGGCGATCTGACGGGCCATGACGAGGTGACGCCCACGGGAGGGCCCGGTGAGCTCGTCGATCGACAGCCCGAAGTAGGCAGCGGTCTGGGCGATGATCAGGCCGGCGGTGATCTCGGGCTCGCCGCCCTCGGGGATCAGGTCCTTGAGCACGATCTCAGCCAGGGTCAGGTCGACGTCCTGCCGGTTGAGGTTGGCGAACGCCGTCACCCGGATCAGCGCGCCCTCGAGCTCGCGGATGTTCGTCTGGATCTTCGAGGCGATGAACTCGAGCACGTCCGGCGGCGCGGTGAGCCGCTCCATCGCGGCCTTCTTCCGAAGGATCGCGATCCGGGTCTCGATGTCAGGCGGCTGGACGTCGGTGATCAGACCCCACTCGAACCGGTTGCGCAGCCGGTCTTCGAGCGCCTCGAGCCGCTTGGGCGGGCGGTCGGAGGTGAGCACGATCTGCTTGTTGGCGTTGTGGAGCGTGTTGAAGGTGTGGAAGAACTCCTCCTGAGTTTGGGTCTTCCCCTCCAAGAACTGGATGTCGTCGATCAGCAGGACGTCGACATCGCGGTAGCGCCGCTTGAACCGGTCCTGCCGGTCGTCGCGGATCGCGTTGATGAACTCGTTGGTGAACTCCTCCGAGCTGACATAGCGCACCTTCGCGCCGGAGTAGAGACTCCGCACGTAGTGACCGATCGCGTGCAGCAGGTGGGTCTTGCCCAGACCCGACTCCCCGTAGACGAGCAGCGGGTTGTAGGCCTTGCCCGGTGCCTCGCTGACCGCGACCGCGGCCGCGTGCGGGAACCGGTTGGAGGACCCGATGACGAAGGTCTCGAAGGTGTACTTCGGGTTCAGCCGGGTCTCGAGGACGTTGTGGCTCGGCTCGCTCGGCCGGGTAGGCGGACCTGGGACGAGCGGCCGCGGCGGAACCGGCTCCTCGACGGGGGCCACCGGAGAGGCTGGGGGATTTGTCGACATGTCGCCATACCCAGGACGTACGTCGTCAGGCGCCGCGGGAGCGGCCGGCTGCTGCGCGGGCGGCGATGCGATAGGAGCCTGCGGCGCCGAGTACGCGGCGGGCGCACCCGGTACGTCGTGGGGCGCGGTCGCCGGCGGGGCGCCGGGGATCAGGCCGGGCGAGTTCGGCGGGTAGACCGACTGATGCGGGAAGGCCGACTGGTTCGGATATGCCGACTGGTTCGGGAAGGCCGACTGGTTCGGGAAGGCCGACTGCTGCTGCAGGGCAGCGGCGGCGGCAGCGTCCGCGGCGGCGATCTCCCGCTCGGAGATCATGATCGCCTGGGTGTCGGGATCCGGCGTGACGTCGAGATCGGGGTTCACGGTCACCGCGATGCGGATCTCGCGATTGAAGATCTCGCCGAGGGACCTCTCCAGTGAGCCACGCAGGCGGCCCTCGATCTGGTTGCGGGTGAAGTCGTTGGGGACCTCGACGATCGCGGTCGACCCGTGCAGGGTGAGGGGTTCACTGTCCCGGAGCCAGGCCCGCTGGTTCGGCGGAAGCTCGGCGACCACCTTCGTCCATGCGGACTGGAGATCTGGCTGTGGTTCTGGCGCGAGGCCGGAGGGCTCCACAGGTTCCTGCCTTCCCTGATGGCTCGGGTGGGTGGTCTTTTATTGATGCAGCCTGGATTCATGCAGCGGTCCGGTCTACATCCTCCACAGACTTTTCCACAAGCTGTGGAGCATCCCCGAATGTAGGCATCGGAGACCAACCGAGACACTTCGCCGTCCTCGAGAATCCGACCGTTTCGGCAGGTCAGGCGGGAAAACTAGTTCCCTGCGTGGCATCCCCCCGAATGCGGCCGATGCTCCTGACGATGTGCAGGGAAACCTCGGTAGAGGACGAAACTACCGGCTGGCGAGGGTCATGGGCAACCCGTCCTCCACAGGTGGAGGACTAATGACACGGGTGTGATAGGGCGCGAGTTTGACCGTGGTTTCGCCGTCCACGTACCGTTGCTAGGTCGCCCGTTCCACGGGTGCGTGATTCTTGGTCCTGGAAAGCAGGACAGCGTCCTGGACAGCAGGACAGCCGGAAGAGCGACCGGCCACCACACCACACCACTAAGGAAGCACCCCGTGAGCAAGCGTACTTACCAGCCGAACAACCGCCGCCGTCACAAGACGCACGGTTTCCGCCTGCGCATGCGCACCCGTGCCGGCCGCGCGATCCTCGCTGCGCGCCGCGGCAAGGGTCGCAAGAGCCTGACCGTCTGAGGCCCCGGCCTCAGCCACCACGCGCGTGCTGCCACGTCGCCACCGACTAGTCGATTCGTCGGGCTTCAAAGAAGCAGTACGACGAGGCAAGCGCGCGGGCTCGAAGAGCCTGGTGGTCCATCTGCTCGTCCCCGGCACCGGCCCAGATGCCGACCGGGAGGGCGAGCCGCAGGTGGGCTTCGTGGTGAGCAAGGCCGTCGGTCCGGCCGTCGTCCGGAATCGTGTGAAGCGCAGACTGCGTCACCAGGCCCGGGAGTCCCTGAGCGGACTCCCGGGCTCTGCTGTGCTTGTGGTCCGTGCACTGCCTGCTGCCGCCGACGCCGACTACGACGCCTTGGGCGTCGATCTGCGGCGCTGCCTGGAGCGAGTGCTCCGATGAGGTCGCTGGTGCGTGGAGTGAACGCCGCGGTGGCCTACACCTTGGTCGGACTGCTTCACGTATGGCGGACTCTGATCAGTCCGCTCTACGGCGATGTGTGCCGCTACTACCCGTCGTGCTCGGCGTACGGGCTCGAGGCCGTCAAGACGCACGGCCCCTGGCGCGGGAGCTGGCTGACGGCGCGCCGTCTCGCCCGCTGCGTCCCCTGGGCGAAGACCCGGGGCTTCGATCCCGTACCGACCCCGCAGAAAATGCGAAGAGACCCTGAAGACCTGGTCCGTGTAAGTGCGGACTCCCCAAACCGAGGAGCCTGATTCCGTGGGAGCCATAGGCGATCTGTTCGGATGGATCGCAACACCGCTGTATTACGCCATTTCGGGCATCCTGCTCGTATGGCAGAAGGCGTTCTCGTACGTCATCCCGTCTGAAGGTTGGCAGTGGGCCCTGGCCATCGTCGGCCTGACCGTGACCATCCGTGCGCTGCTGATCCCGCTGTTCGTGAAGCAGATCAACTCCAGCCGCAACATGCAGCTGCTGCAGCCGAAGGTCAAGGAGCTGCAGAAGAAGTACGGTCACGACCGCGAGAAGCTCGCCAACGAGACCATGAAGCTCTACAAGGACTCGGGCACCAACCCGTTCGCGTCCTGCCTGCCGCTGCTGCTGCAGATGCCGATCTTCTTCGTGCTGTTCCGCATGCTCGAGCACGCCTCGGACGGTATCGGCAAGGGGTTCCTGAGCGACGAGGCCGCGCACGAGTTCGCGACGTCGACCTGGCTCGGCTCGCTGCTGTCGGACCAGTTCACGACGGCCGACCACATGAGCACGTACTTCCTCACCGGGTTCCTGGTCGTCGCGATGATCGCGACCACCTTCCTCACCCAGCGTCAGCTGATGTCGAAGAACATGCCGGCCGATGCCATGACCGGACAGTACGCCCAGCAGCAGAAGCTGCTCCTCTACGTGCTGCCCGTGGTGTTCGCCGTCGGTGGTATCGCCTTCCCGGTCGGAACGATCCTCTACTGGACCTCCTCCAACCTGTGGACGATGGGCCAGCAGTTCTACGTGATCCGTAACAACCCTGCACCGGGGACGCCGGCGTTCGACGCCAAGCAGGAGCGCGATCGGGAGAAGCGCCGCAAGAAGGGTCTGCCCGACGCGGAGATCGACATCGCCGAGGCCAACGAGGCAGCGGCCGAGAAGCGTCCCGTGCAGCGCACCCAGCCCAAGAGCCAGACCAGGAGCCAGCGGAAGAAGGCCGGCACGAGCGCCGGTCGCTCCACGACCCAGAAGGACGGGGGAACCAAGTGACGACTCAGGATGTGAGCGAGACCGTGACCGAGACTGTGGAGGAGGTCAGCGACGACGCGCGCCTGAAGCAGCTCGAGCAGGAAGGTGACATCGCGGCGGACTACCTCGAGGAGCTTCTCGACATCGCCGACCTCGATGGAGACCTCGACATGGACGTCGAGGGCGACCGTGCCGCCGTCTCGATCGTCGGCGGCGACCTGCAGCAGCTCGTCGGCCGCCACGGGGAGGTCCTGGACGCGCTCCAGGAGCTCACCCGGCTCGCTGTCTACCGCGAGACCGGCGAACGGTCCCGCCTGATGCTCGACGTCGGCGGCTACCGTGCCGACCGTCGCTCGACGCTCATGGCGCTCGCCGAGGAGACCGTCGCGAAGGTCAAGGGGTCCGGTGCCCCGGTCTCGCTCAAGCCGATGTCGCCCTTCGAGCGGAAGGTCGTCCACGACGCCGTCGCCGCCGCCGGGCTCACGTCGGAGTCCTCCGGTGTCGAGCCGCGGCGTTACGTGGTCGTCCTGCCTGAGTGACGCTGACACAAAGAGATCGCCCCTCGTGCCGTGTGGCA